>JBOFIT010000203.1:0-1594 GCA_051650305.1 Cellulosilyticaceae bacterium | reverse complement strand
GAGATTGGCACAAGAGAGGTAAGAGATGGTACACATACCTTTTCTAATGATGCAATGGGGGCGAATAAGGGCCTGTGAAAAAATCTCTGTAAATTGCTTTCTATGATATTATTTAAGTAACAAGGTTGGTACAATACCCTTCCTGAACTTAGTTCGACTATAATCAATGCCTAATAAGCATGTCAAGGAGTCCCCTCTACTTGAGGGGACTTTAACATATCCTTAAAGTGTTTAATCAAAGCCTGTCTTCATACATAATAGCAAACTCACCGTACACCTTACCCCAGTTTCTAAGAGGCATAGACCATTTCTTAGTAGCTTCAAATGTAGCAAGATATAATGCTTTAAGAAGGGCTGTATCACTTGGAAAAACACTACGTTGACGGTTAAGTTTACGGTAGGTGCTATTCAAGCTTTCAATAGCGTTGGTTGTATAAATAACCTTTCTTACATCAGCTGAGAACTTAAAGATTGGACTAATTACATCCCAGTTGTTATGCCAGCTCTTCATAGCATACGGATAATGCTGATCCCATTTTTCAGTTACCTCTATCATTCTTTCATAGGCCTGTTCTTCACTTGAAGCATGGTAGATTGTCTTTAAATCAGTTGCAAAAGCCTTCTTATCCTTATCTGATACATACTTTAAGGTGTTTCGTACTTGATGTACAATACAACGCTGATACTCCGTCGCTGGAAAGGCTACCTGAACGGATTCTTTCATACCTGTAAGCCCATCAGCACAAAGAATAAGGATATCGTTCACTCCTCTATTTTTAAGCTCATTCAACACACTAAGCCAGTATTTACTACTTTCATTTTGACCTACGTGAATACTTAAAACTTCCTTATGCCCATCCATCGTAACGCCAAGAATAACATAAGCTGCAAGCTTTTTAATGACATGATTATCTTTGACTGAAAAATGAACAGCATCAATAAACACAATAGGGTACATAGATGCAAGGGCTCGGTGCTGCCAGTCTTCAATTGCAGGTAGAAGTTTATCTGTTACATCAGATACGAAGCCTTCGCTGACTTCAAACCCATAGATTTCTTCAATTTGTTCTGATATTTGTCTTGTTGTAAGACCGCGTGCATACATCGAAATGATCTTCTCATCGATTTGAGAAATATCTTTCTGACGTTTACGAACGATTTGAGGCTCAAAGGTACTCTCACGATCTTGTGGAACTTCAAGTTCTACTTCACCATAATGACTACGAACCATCTTAGACTTGTGTCCGTTACGTGCATTTGTATTTTCTGAACGTTGGTAACTTTCATACCCTAAATGTTGGTCCATTTCAGTTTCCATCATTTCTTTGATTGTTCCACCAAGTAAGTCTTTAAGTGCATCTTGAATATCTTGAGCACTCTGAATGTCATACTCATTGATTAATGCTGCAATAATATTTTTCTTACTCTCACTCATACGTTCTTTTCTTTTTGCCATAATAAAACAGCCTCCTATGATTTTATTTTATCATAGAAAGCTGTACACTAATTTAAATTTACAGACTTTATTTCACACACTCGACCATATCAAACAAAATGCAGCCCATAGAGAAAGATTCTATGTAAGGTATGATGA
>JBOFIT010000202.1:0-1974 GCA_051650305.1 Cellulosilyticaceae bacterium | reverse complement strand
TGGCTAAAGTCTGCTGATAGCTATTGGCATCTAATAATTCGCCACGATACACATTAGAGATAATACGGCTATCTGGGTCTACTACTATTTCTTTGATGCTTTCTTCGATAGCTCCTTGTCCAAGGATTTTCTGACTTACAAGGAGTCTTACCCACTCGCCTTCTTTTAATTGACCTAAAGAGTAGCCTCTGCCGCCTTTAGAGATAGGTACATTGGCAGGGATGCGGTAATGATAGAGCTTACCTTTCGCATCTTCTAATACTAAGGTACTATACGCCTCTGCGCCCATCACCCATGTATGTACTTTTCCGTAGCGTACTGCATAATCGTTAAATGCACTTATGTATGTAATGTAACCTTCATCATCCATTTGTAGATAGATATTATCACCAGGCCATATATGTTCGATGGTGGTATCTCTAACGTCGAAGTTGAAGTTTGGGAAAAGCTCATCGATATACCCAATCTTATCTTCCTGCTCATAGTAAGGTGCCTTCTCTACTACCATTTCTGCTGAGTAGTAGTATGCCACTACTTCTTGACCACTTCCATTACGATACACCATGTATCCTAGAGCTGGGTAGTTCTCTACCACAATCCCTCGGTCTTCATAGATTAGTCCTGCTTGTTCTTTGTTATATTGGTCTTCTGTCATAGGTCCAGTAAGAGGGGCTGCACTAACCCCTGCCCCCCATAAGGTTCCTATGAGCAGTATTGCTATGAGTTTTTTTGCTACCCTCACGCACATGCCCCTCTCATCTATTGTTTATTGTTGCTCTTTTACAACTTGTTGTAGGTATGCCATAAACTCTTCTCTTAAGTCTTCTCTTCTAAGGGCAAAGTCTACTGTTGCTTGCAAGAAACCGATCTTACTTCCTACATCGTAGCGTTCTCCCATAAAGTCGTAGGCATACATCTTTTCTTCTTTAGCAAGCTTGCAAAGGGCATCTGTAAGCTGAATCTCATTACCTGCTCCTGCTTCTTGCTTTTCTAGGTATTCAAAAATAGCTGGTGTGATGATATAGCGTCCAAGTACAGCCACATTTGATGGGGCTTCTTCTCTCTTTGGTTTTTCCACCATATCTTCTACTGTATACATTCTATCGGCAATTTGCTTTCCTGCCACAATACCATATTTATTAACATTTTCTGGTGCTACGGTTTGTACACCTAAGATGCTTCCTTGATATTCCTCGAAAAGATCCATCATTTGCTTCAATGCTGGCACTTCTGAATGAATGACGTCATCTCCTAAAAGTACAGCGAAAGGCTCATCCCCTATGAAGCTTTTAGCTGTAAGCACTGCGTGTCCGAGGCCTTTTGGCTCTTTTTGACGTACGTAGTAGATGTTGGCAATCTCAGATACATCACGCGCAATCTTTAGAAGCTCAGTACTTTCTTTCTTTTCAAGTTCCATTTCCAGTTCCACAGATTTATCAAAGTGGTCTTCGATTGCTTTCTTTGTACGTCCTGTAACGATGATGATATCCTCGATACCTGATGCTACTGCTTCTTCTACGATATACTGAATCGTAGGTTTATCAACGATAGGTAGCATCTCCTTTGGTTGTGCTTTTGTAGCTGGTAGGAAACGTGTCCCAAGACCTGCTGCTGGTATAATGGCTTTTCTAATTTTTTGCATATCTAACACTCCTCTTTTGCACTAGTTATCATATATATATTATCACTTATTTTTTTACCTTGCATTATCATTTCGTAACATATCTTCACATTGACATGTTCTTGTAATATAAAGGACTCGATAGATTGTGTGTTGACACATAGGTCAAGCAGTCCATAAGGTGTCTCGTATTCTGTATTGCACGGCTTTGCGATATCAAAGGTCAAGTCACTCTTTAAGGCACCTGAACGTTTCACTTGGATGCGGTTGTCCTTGATTTTTACCATATTGCTCACTTCTACATTATGTTCTTCGATTTTCTGTTTGAAGGTGATGTAAGTACTGCCATTGCG
>JBOFIT010000201.1:0-2267 GCA_051650305.1 Cellulosilyticaceae bacterium | reverse complement strand
AAATAGTGTTAGTATCATCATTTATAATCACACTGCCGTCATTTTTAATAACTAGTTGTCTATCTGCAGGATACTTGCTATTTGTAATAAATTTAGCCTCAACATCATTACTTACAATTTTTGATGCTGTCTCAAACTTATGCTCATGTAACAAGCCTTCATTGTCTAATTCCAGAAAAATTTCTTCTCCCGAATCATTGTTGTATGTTACTGCATATATGTTGCTACCATGACTATCTATTTTTGATATAGAACCTTTTGTACTCATATAAATCACATTTATCCTATACAGCCCAATACCTAATAATATAGCAATCAAGAATATAATTTTCCTTCGCAAAACAACTACTTTTTTCATGATAAGTTTCATTTCCCCCTGGTATATTAAACTCATAGCTCCAAAGCTATGTTAATAATCCTTATACAAGATATCTCCTATGAGTTTATACCGGAATTTGTCAAATGTGTTGTCGCATGAGTTATAACATTCACTTTTTCTAGCTAGTCTTTTTATTCTTCAATTCTTCTTGTTTAACCGGATTTAAAGCCACCTTCTCAGGTAACGTCCAGTTTCTTATGTTTTTACTCCATCTTTCAGGATGCTGTGCTCGTGCCTGTGCATATACTTTTTTACGCTTTTCCATAATTTTAGGCCCTCTGCCTAGATGTCTATCATTTGCCGTCATGAAATTTAAGCCACTGTGATAATGCGTGTGATTGTACCAATACACAAATTCTTTTACCCATTTACGTGCATGATCAAGGCTCTCAAAGCCTGTATTTGGGTACTTAGGCATATATTTGAGGGTCTTAAATAAAGCCTCAGAATAAGGATTATCATTACTTACTCTAGGCCTTGAAAAAGAACTTTGCACACCTAACTTCTCTAGTGTCCCTAAAAAAGTTGCTGCTTTCATAGGACTTCCATTGTCTGAATGTAATACGAGTGGTTTTCCAGCTATGCTTTCGCTCAGCAAGGCTTTTCTTACAAGGAGCTCTGAGTATGTAGCATTTTCGGTTTCCCATACTTCATAGCCCACGATTTTTCGGCTATAAATATCTATAATCATGTAGAGTTTATAGTACAAGCCTCGTACATCTGATCTATGCAACCATGTAATATCCCAACTCCATACTTCATTAGGGTTTGAAGCAATATGCGTGGTAGGTGATTTTTTACTTCTAGGTTTACTATTGCCTCTTTCTATACTCATAGCATTTTCTCTTAGTACCCTGTAAAAAGTAGATTCAGATGCAATATAAATAGACTCATCAGCAAGCATAGGTACGATTTGTGAAGGTGGAAGATTGGCATACTTGGGTTCATTTACAGCCTTTATAATTTGCTCGCGTTCTTCTTTGGAAAGTTTGTTTTTAGGTGTAGGCCTTTTAACAAGTGGCCTTTGATCTTCTTTTACTTTTCCTTCTATCGTCCATCGCTGATAAGTACGACTTGTAATCCCAAGTATTTGACATGCTGATTCTAATCTAGCACCCTGTTCTCTAGCTTCATTTATAAGTGTAATAGCGTGCTTGCGATCTGATAAGCTTGTTAGTCTACCTCGTCCCCCCAGATCGCATCGGCCTTTTTTCTAAGCACCAATAATGCTGCTGTTTCGGCTAATGCTTTCTCTTTTCTAGCAAGTTCTTTTGCCAAAGTTTTACTACGTTGCTTTTCTTCTTTTAGTTCTGCCTCTATTTTGAGTGGATCAATGGTAGAAGGCTTAGCATTAGCTGCTAAACAACTGCTTTGCCACTCTTTAACTTGTTCAATGTACAAACCTTTTTTTCGACAGTATGCTGATAGGTCCGCTTCACTCAAAGCATATGTTTCAAGGACAATATGAAACTTATCTTCTGATGACCAGCTCTTAACTGGCTTTTGAGTAAGTGGCTTTTCTTTATTAAGTTTCTCTTTCCATTTATAAAGTGTTGCCTTTGTAACACCTAGCTCAGTTGCTAGGGTGGCAATCGTCATATTTTCAGGTGGTAATGTTCTGTTTAAAATAGCTTTCTTTTGTTCCCATGTGTATTTAGTTGGTGTTCCCATGATAGTCTCCTTGATAGTAGTTGTTTTTATTATACAGTATAACTCAACTACTTACGACAACTATCCTACCACAGTGGGGCTCTAATATCGGTATATTTTTCATACTATCACTTACGCGAGTAGTTAGGTCTCTTATCTGTAGCTTGATTGCATCATCTTTTGTACCTGAGTAGCGATAGTATAAAGAGCCACCTCTTGCTCCTGAAAGGTTATGAAG
>JBOFIT010000200.1:0-4134 GCA_051650305.1 Cellulosilyticaceae bacterium | reverse complement strand
ATAGAAGTTGCTATGGGGCTTTCTTCAGACTTCCGCGTCAAAGGCTCTCTCGATGCCAACTATGTCCAGTATCCTGCTATTGGCCGTACCACTGCTGGCGATACACTCTTCTATCAATTAAACCTTACAAATAATGGTGATACCAATATCATGAGTGTTGAGATGGTGAACATCATGCCTCATGTTGGTGATACAGGTGTCATCCTCACCGCCACACCTCGTAACTCCCAGTTCGCAATTTACCCTATCCAATTTGGAGACCCGACACTCACACCAGTCGTTCCTACTGACCCGACACCAAGCTTTAGTGTGTATTATTCCCAAAGCTATGATCCTATTCGATTTGGTGCTGCTATGCATTCTACCATTGGTAGTATAAACGACTGGAGTCTTGTACCACCTACAGACACCACCACCATCAAAGCCTATAAGCTCATACTTGCTGCTGGCGTTTTCCGACCTGGTCAGACCCTTTCTTTAACTTCCTTCGCCGTTTCTCCTTCCAATGCTGCTGGTAATCTAGAAGCTTGGGATTCCTTCGCTTCACAGATTACGTATGTGGATGAAGATGGCTCTGTACAGACCCTCCTTGCAACAGAACCTGAAATGGCCGGTGTAAAAATCATTGCACCACCTCCTGGCACCGTCACCTTAGGCGGCTTCGTATGGGAAGACTTAGCAAAAACAGGTGTTTTCCAAGCTGGTGACCCTGGCATCAATGATGTGGCTGTCGTCCTTTATAGCGAATCTGGCACACCGCTTAATGCAGTCTTTACTGCACCTAATACGGAAGGCACACCCGGTTATTATAGCTTTACAGGCCTCCAAAAAGGCAAGTATATCCTCCGATTCATTCCGAATACCGCGGTTTATGCCCTCACACAACAAGTCCTTTCCGATCCTTATGGTAGCATGCCTTCACCAGAGACCGGACTTACCCCAGTTATTGATATGACTACCCTCACCGAGAACACCCATATCACTGCTGGTGTCATCAACATTTCTTCTATTAACACCATCCTTAAAGTGAATGCCTCTGCCAACAAAGTCCTTCGCGATACCATCCACCTTCAAATGCTTCTCGGCATGAAGCTTGAAGATACAAAAGATCTTATTGAAAGCTAAAAAAACACACCCTTTAGGAGAAAGATCCTAAAGGGTGTGTTTTTGGTTTTATTATGCTTGTAACATTTTTTGAATCACTGGTTTTTGTTGAAGACCTTTTAAACGCTCTACTTCTACACCGTCTTTGAAAAGAATAAGTGTTGGGTAAGACGCTACATCATATTTTTCGATGATTTCTTTGTTTTGGTCAAAATCAATCTTTAAGATTTCTACTTCTGGCATATCTTTTGCTACGTCTGCAAGTACGAAACCTAACATTTTACATGGTCCACATGTTTTTGAGTATACATCTACAAGTACTTTACCTTGTCCGATTATTGCGTTAAATTCTTCTGTTCCTACGATTTCTCTAATCATGGTCTACACTCCTTGAATTTTGTTTTTTATATGATTTGTTTTATTATTATCAATCTATGTTTATAGTGATTCAATGTATTTTGAAGCACGTTGAGCTGCAATGGCACCATCTGCACATGCTGTAATAACTTGTCTTAAGTCTTTGGTTACGACGTCACCTGCACCATAGATACCTGGTACAGCTGTCTCCATATGCTCATTTACTACTACATAGCCATGTTCATTTAAAATCCCTGTGCTTTTGAAAGCTTCTGTTGATGGTTGAAGTCCAATGTATTCAAAGACACCGTCACACATAAGTTCTGTCACTTCTTCTGTCTCTGTCGACTTGATGCATACACCTGTAAGCTTTTCTTCACCTAGGAAAGCTTCTACTGTATGGTATGGGTATACTGTCACATTATCACAAGAACGTAGTTTATCATTAGATACTGGGTCTGCTGTTAGGTCAAATAAAGTCACAACTTTTACTGACTTTGCAAGGCCTGCTAGATAAATCGCTTCTTCTACTGCTGAGTTTCCTCCACCGATTACGACTACATCTTTATCACGATAGTAAGCACCGTCACAAATCGCACACCAGCTAATGTTCGAACCTGCAAAGCGTTCTTCGTTTTCTACGTGAAGTCTTCTTGGTACTGTACCTGTAGCGATGAGTACTGTTTTTGCTTCGATTACTTTATCTTCTTCTTCACACACGATTTTCTTGATGTCATCTTCGTCGATGATTTCTTTTACTGTGCCGTAGTCGAATGCTACTTCTAACTCTTGTGTGTGTTCAAACATTTTGTACGCCAGCTCTGCACCATTTACTGTGCCTACACCTGTATAGTTTTGAATCTCATGGGTATTGATGATTTGTCCACCTGGTGCTAATTTTTCAATTAAAAGTACATTGAGGTTTGCTCTTGCACCGTAAATGGCTGCCGTCATCCCTGCTGGTCCCGCTCCAATAATTGCTAAGTCATAATGTGCCATCGTCATTTCCCCCTTGGCTTGGATTTATATAAAAATTTTAATAGATATTTTTTTAACAATTCATTTTAAAAAAATGTTTCTTTCCCTTAGTATAGCACCGACCTCCCCTCTAAAAAAATAACCTGTGCTATTGTTCTGACTATAAATCAAAAAAAACTACCCCAAAAGGAGTAGTTTTTATGTGATTTATGCTTTTTTAGGTTGTGGCTTTTTCTTTGCCTGTGGTTTGTGTTCTCTCATATATTTACGCATTTGGTACCAAAGTGGACTTGCGATAAAGATAGAAGAGTAAGTTCCTGCTACGATACCGATTACAAGTGGGAATGCGAATTCCTTCACTGCATCTGTACCGATAACAAAGAGAAGTACAACCATTACAATCGTTGTGATTGACGTATTGATTGAACGTGTAAGAGTCTGCTTAATACTTGTGTTGATGATGTCTTCATCATCCCCTTGCATTCTGCCTCTGTTTTCACGGATACGGTCAAAGATAATGATAGTATCGTTAATAGAATAACCAACAATCGTAAGCATCGCTGCGATAAATGAATTGTTGATAGGAATTCTAAAGAGTGCATAAACCCCTAGCATAATCATAACGTTGTGTAAAAGTGCGATAACTGCACTTGCACCGAACTTAAAGTCTTTGAATCGGATAGTGATGTAGATAAGCATGAAGACTGCACCTAATGCTACTGCACCGATTGCTTTTAATTTGAATTCATCACTAATAGTTGCTGATACGAAGTTATCTTTTAGAAGGTCTGCTTCTGTTAAGTTATACTTCTCACTGATTGCCTTTGTAAGAGCTGCTCTACCATCTTCCTCTACTGCTTTCATCGTGATGATGATTTCATTTGTGCCCGCTACTTTTTGAATACGTGCACCTGAGTTAGGGATATGCTCATCAATAAGTGGCATAATGTCTGACTCTGGATTCACATCTTGTTTAAGGTCTACTTGGATAACCGAACCACCCTTGAACTCTACATCGTAGTTAAGAATGTCTTTACCTTGCATACCGAAGAATGGCATCGCTGCAAGACCAATGATAATGATTGTTGCTGATAAGAAGTAGTATTTCTTTCTGTTTGCAATAATCGCTAGTGTTCTTTCTTTTGGTGCTTTCATTGAAGCAAAGAAAGTTGGCTTCGTCATACCCATACCGATAAATAATTTAAGAATGGTACGTGTCACTACAAGTGCTGTAAACATCGATACCACGATACCTACTGCAAGTGTCTGTGCGAAGCTCTTAATAAGACCTGTACCCATCGTCCAAAGAACTGCTGCTGCGATAAGTGTTGTTACGTTACCATCTAGGATCGCACTGAATGCCTTGCTAAAACCTGCATCCACTGATGAACGTACGCTTCTACCTGCTACAAGTTCTTCTTTGATACGTGTAAAGATAATAACGTTTGCATCAACCGCCATACCGATAGACAGGATGATACCCGCAATACCTGGTAAAGTAAGTGTTGCACCCATTGTGCTAAGAATCATAACCACTAAGCCTACATAAAGCATAAGTGCTAAATCTGCTGCCACACCACTTACGCGGTAAAGCACGATCATAAATACCATGATAAATGCAAATCCAATTGCACCTGCTAGAACGCTTGTGTTGAGTGCATCCATACCAAGCTTTGCACCTACACCACTAGAAGA
>JBOFIT010000199.1:0-2956 GCA_051650305.1 Cellulosilyticaceae bacterium | reverse complement strand
ATGTCACCATGTGCATCATCAAAGAGGTTCGTCGCTACAATTTTATCTGACTCACGTTTATTTGCTTCATCATAGATGATAGTCTCTGCTAATGTATATGTCTTGCTATCCATCACTTGATGCGCATTATCCATTAGTTTGATTTCATAGTTCCCTGCTTCTAATACATATGCTTTTGCATCTTTATAGTCATATGAAGCCATTTCTTCAATTGGGAATGTAAGTGTTACTGTCTCTGATTTACCTGGTTCAAGTATTTCTGTCTTTCCAAATGCCGAAAGTACCACATGTGATTTTTCGATACCACCTACAGTATATGGTGCTGTATGATACACTTGAACGATTTCTTTACCTGCTACATCCCCTGTATTCGTTACTTTAACTTCTACTTCAATGACATCATCTTTTGCTTTAAATCCTGTGATTTGTTGGTCAAATGATGTATAGCTTAAGCCATATCCAAATGGGTATTGTACCACTTGTTTGTAAGCTTCTTCATCACATTCACCTGTTTGATTATCCACAAATCTTGTCTCATAATAACGGTATCCTACATAAATACCCTCTTGATACTCTACATATGCTCTCTCCCAGTCGTTACCATTTGGTCCAAAGCGTGCATTTGGATAACTAAAGTACCCAAAGTTTTGATATGCTGGTGAAGATGTGGCATCATATGCATAAGTATCAACTAACGCACCTGATGGATTCACATCCCCTACAAGTACTTGACCAATCGCAGCCATACCTGTCTGACCTGGGCCACCAACCCAAAGTGCTGCATCGATTCCTTCTTCTTCAAGGAAACCAAGTTCCATTGCATTTGAAGAGTTTACGAGTACAATAACTGTTTCGAAGTTTTCTTTTACAATATCAAGCATTGCTTCTTCTTTTGATGTAAGCTCTAAGAAGTGACGTCCTTTGTCTGCTTCCCAATCACCCATTTCATTTGCAAGGTCACTACCTTCTCCCCCAACACGTGTCAGCATAACAACCGCTACATCTGAAAATGCCTTAGCATTATTTAATAATGCGTCTGTATAAAGTGATGGATCTGCTTCGTACACACGATAATCTGGTGCAAAGTCATTTAATGGTCCCGATTCTTGACGTGCAAATCCCAAATCTGTATAGAACTTTGTTAATTCATCGTTTACATTTATTCCTGCTTGTATAAGCCCTTGTTGTAAAGTAATATTAGCGGCTGCATTACTTGCACCTGACCCATTCCCACCATATACTGGTGCTACTGATCCCCAACCAAAAATATTAACATTTGTAGATTTATTAAGTGGTAAAGTATTGTTTTTATTCTCTAATAAGACAATACCTTCTCCTTCTATTTCTTGAACAACATTTTTTGCCTGTTCTGTTACTTGTTTCATTGTTTCTTCATCTGCAGTATTTGCTTTTGCTAAGTATAAATTAATAATGTTTTTAAAATTGTAACATAGCCCATTAACTACAACTAAAATGATTACAAGGATTATAGAAATCACATGTTTAATTTTTTTGTTCTTCATTTTTTCTCCTCCATTTTTTAGCGAAATCAAATCTAATAACTTTTCAATGCTAAGTGTACACACAAGCAGGCTTGCTTTGTAGATGTATCATATCACAAAACCATCTTGCAACTTTATCATTTTTTTACTAAATTTATCATATTTTTTCCATTATCTATTAATATTTTTATTAACTTTTATCTATTCTATCCTTTATTTACGATTTGACTTATACCATTTTTATAAAAAAATGAGCAGAGAAGCTACTGCTTCTCTGCTCATTCTTTTCATATATCTCAAATCTTTTTCTAAAGAATTTCCCACTCTTCGCCTGTTCCTGGCTCTTGGGTTGTCCACCATTTTGCTTTATAAAGCTGTCCATTATGTTTAACAATGACACCACCTACATAAGCTTTCCCTGGCATATAAACTTCATAGCCATCACCATCTATCTCTGGTGCCTTTTCCCAAGCATCACTTGTATCTGGTGCTTGACCTTGTACCCACCATTTCGCAGTATACTCTGCACCTTTGTAGATGACTTTATCTCCAGTATTATAAATTTTCGCTGAATCGTATGTATCGCCTGGTTCTGGTGTCACACCTTTAGCCTCTACTGTTACCACACTTGTCGCCACAGTTTGTAAGCCTTCACTATCTGTCACACTGTAAGTCAGTTCATAAGTACCCGCTAGCTCAGTGTCCACTTCTCCTGTTACTTGAATGATGGCTGTTAGGTCACCATCTTCTTTGTCATAGGCTGTCACACCTGTCATTGCATCAAAGGCATCACCTACTGTTAAGGTGACGTCCTGTACACCTTGAATTTCTGGTGCTGTATTCGGTAGTTTTTCTACGGTTACAACGCGAATAACAGACGTTACTGCCCCCTTGCTATCCACTACGGTATAAGTTACTTCATAGACACCTTCTACTGCTGTATCCACTTCACCTTCTACTTGAATAACTACTGTTAGGTCACCATCTTCTTTGTCGTAGGCTGTAACACCTGTCATCACATCAAAGCTACTGCCTACTGCTAATGTTACGTGCTCCACACCGTAAAGCTCTGGTGCAGTATTTTCATTGACTCTTACTGTACGCACTACTGTTATCGTACGTCCTTCTGCATCTATGACTGTATAGGTAATAGTGTAAATCCCAGCTATAGCTGTATCCACTGTACCTTCTACTTGGATTTCTGATGTTAAATCACCATCTTGCTTATCATAAGCTGTGATACCTGCCATAACGTCAAAAGTATCGCCTACTGTAAGCACTGTATCTTCAGCCCCTTGAATTTCAGGTGCTGTATTTACATTTGCATCTTTGCCTGCTGGAATCATCCCGTTGAAGGTAAGGTTTCTAAGTCCTCCGAAGCAAAGTCCTATCATCCCTTGAAGATTAGTACTTGCACCTGGCTCTAGATTCTGCCATCCTGAAGACTTAATGGT
>JBOFIT010000198.1:0-4413 GCA_051650305.1 Cellulosilyticaceae bacterium | reverse complement strand
AGACTAAACTAAAGGATTGTCAGGGAGGTAGTGGATGTCTAATCTTAAAAATTGGGTTGGTGTAGATCAAGGGTGTACAAAAATGTTGATGATGGCAGAGTTCAATGGGGAATACATTGAAAAAACTGTACCTACAGGTATGCAAGTATCAAAAGAGTATGTTTCACAGCAAGTGAATGATTTTATTGCAGCGTTACCTTTTGAGCCAGAAGGTGTTGGCATGGGTGTCGTTGGGCTACTTGACGGGGATACTTTGAAGAGTAGTCATCTGCGACAGCTCGAAGGACTCCACACTTCGATGATTAATGGTAAAAATGTAAAGTTTATCAATGATGTAAAAGCAGCCTTTTATGAGGAAGAACGCCTCTATCCACCAGAAGATGCTTTTGTACTTATTATGGCAGGAAGTGGTTTTGCTATGGGGGCTAGAGAACAAGGAAAGAGTATCTTAGGCACACATGGATGGGCGGGAGAGTTAGGATCTAATCCATATCCTATAGGCGATAAAATTGAGTCATTAGATGATATATCAGGAGGGTATGGCTTATTAGCCAAATCAGGCTATGATATTAAGACATTACTTCAAAAATTAGAAGAAGATGACCCTCATTGTACACAGGTTATTAAGCAAGGTGGGATGTATTTTGGGTTGGCACTTTCAGATATTATCCATACATTTAATCCCAAACATATCGTTATAGGTGGAAGCACAGTTACATTTAAAGGGTATATGGAAGAGGCATTAGATACGGCTAAAAAGTATACATTACCAAATATGTTTGAGGATGTGACATTCTATACACCGAGAGATGTTAAAAGAATTGTAGCACTAGGGGCTAGACGCTATGCATTTGATCATTTTAAGTGTTAATTGTGAATGGGCAGTATGAAAGAATAAGTTATTTTTAAGGAGAGCGTATAAAAATGAAGAATGTTATTGTAACAGGAGCAGCACAAGGGATTGGGTATCATTTGGCAAAGGCATTTGCAGCAAAGGGCTATAAAGTTTTTGCCCTAGATATTTTAGATGTTGAGTTTGTAGAAGAAAATATAGAAGTGATCAAGACAGATTTGAGTAATGAGGCGCATATAAAAAATGCCTTCAAACAAATAAAAACACATTTTGGACCGATTCATATTTTAATCAATAATGGTGCGATTAGTAAATTCCATAAAAATATTTTGGATGTTTCAGCAGAAGAATTTGATAAGGTGTTAGCTGTTAATTTAAGAGGAAGTTTCTTATGCTGTAAGGAATTTGTTAAGGCCAACGCTGGGGAAACATATGGACGTATTATTAATATTGCATCCACAAGATATAATCAAAACGAAGCAGATTGGGAAGCTTATGGTGCGAGCAAGGGCGGATTAGTAGCTTTGACAAATACACTATGTGTTTCACTATCAGATACACCGATTACAGTAAATGCTATAAGCCCAGGATGGATTGAAGTTGAGGCGTATGATAAATTATCAGAAATGGATCATAAACAGCATCCATCGGGTAGAGTAGGTAAGCCTTCTGATATAGTGAATGCATGTTTATTCTTAAGTAAGGAAGAAAATGATTTTATTAATGGAACCAACATTGTAATTGATGGCGGGATGACTAAAAAAATGATTTATTTTAATTCCGATAGTTTTTGGGAAAACTAATCAATCTTAATCGAATGGATAGAGAGAACTGCTAAAAATCATAAATTAACAAAAATGGAACAGCAACAGCACTTAGAATGACGTATGATAAAACTACCACATGGAAGAAAGGAGGAGTCTAAATGAAGTATTCAGCCACTATGTTTCGTTGTATCAAGTATATAGAAAACCATATTAAAGAGCCGTTAACAGCAGGTAGGATTTCGGAGGAAGTAGGCTATTCGTTATTTCATTTATCCCATATTTTTAAAGAGGAAATGGGGATGTCTATGATGGAATATGTAAAAGAACGTAGGCTTATCTGCGCTTCACAGGAGTTATCTGAGGGCAAGAAAATAATTGATATAGCAATGGACTATGGGTATCAGACGCATAGTGGTTTTAGTAAAGCTTTCAAGAAGCAATTTGGATTTCCTCCTACCTTTATTCATGCCATGTACATGTCTTGTAATGTATTTAATCAGACAGGAGGTAGTAAGCATATGAGTTTTGGAGAAGAAGGAAAGTGGTCAGTATTTATCAAGCAATATGAAGATTTTACAGAGTCAGAAGTATTATATACAAATTTACTACAGACGATGGAAGCCAATGCGATACCCTATGACTTAGAAAAAGTAGAGTGTGCATATAAGATGGCTTGTGTGGCACATCGAGGTGAGAAACGTAAATCAGGTGAGGATTATATTATTCATCCGTTATGTGTAGCCAATATTTTGGCTGATATGGAAGTTGGTGAAGCCTGTATTATTGCTGGGCTACTGCATGAGATTTTAGAGAAGAACACCGCCATATCTATTGAAGTGGTAGAGAAGACATTCTCACAGGATATAGCAGAAATAATATTAGGGGTTACAGAACTTAATCAAGTCAAGTTAGAAGAGCTGCAAAAAAAAGCAGCAGACTGGAATCCGGACTGTATCCTTATTAAATTAGCAGATAGGTTGCACAATATGCGTACCATTAAGTATATGGAAGCGGATAGACTGAAGGAAAAAGCAAAAGAAACAATAGCCTTCTTCACACCGATAGCGATAAAATTAGGCAATGAAAAAGTAAAAAGAGAATTAGATGACTTAGCACTTAGGTATTTATAAGTTACTGACAGCCGAGATCTACAAAATAGTTTTAAAGCATTATATTTTAGGCTATAATAGAAAGTATAAAGATAGATGTCATTTTTACTGAAATGTTAAGGAGAGAAAAATGAACAAGATAATAGAACAGCTGAATTTAGATGATGACTTTCTCTTTGCAAAAGTAATGAGTGACAAGGAAATTTGTAAAAAAGTATTAGAGAAAATACTAAAAATTAAAATTAATAGTATTACGATGCCAGAGCAACAAAAGGTAATCGATATTCTACTTGATAGTAAGGCAGTAAGATTGGATATTTATGTACATGATGAAAATAATACAATCTATAATGTAGAGATGCAAAAAGGCAAGCGTAAGAACTTACCAAAAAGAAGTCGATACTATCAAGGAAGTATAGACTTAGATATGATTTCTAAAGGTAAAGATTATAAAGAGTTACAAAAAAGTTTTGTTATCTTTATCTGTACTTTTGACCCATTTAAGAGAGGAAGACATCTTTATACATTTGAGAACAGATGCATAGAGGATAACACGCTCTTACTAGGGGATGAAACGACGAAACTTTTTTTGAATACAAAAGGGACGTTAAATGATGTTGATGAAGAAATGCTAGAATTTCTTAAATATATTGAAGAGTCTACAGATGAAGTTGCAGGTGCTTCAAGAAGCCAATTAGTAAAAGTAATCAATGATAAGGTAAAACATTTAAAAGAAGATAAATCGATGGAGGTGGAGTATATGACACTTTTAGAGAGAGATAAGGAGAAGTTTCAAGAAGGTAGGGAAGAGGGCCGTGAAGAAGGCATTTTAGAAGCTAATAGAGAAATAGCGAAAAAAATGTTAAGCAAAGGTATGAGTATACAAGACATAGCAGCTATTACAGAACTTTCAATAGAAGAAATAGCCGCGATAAATACAGCTGTGTAACGCATTTTAAATAACCCACCAATTTCTGACAATTAAGTTAGAATTTATGGGTTATTTTTTTTGTGATACAATAAGAATAAGGAACGTTTTAAATCGACAAAAAGATAATGTCCATGTAAGAGGGCAGATGAGGAGCTAGAAATGATATTTCAAGATTTTGAGTTAGATCAAGCAATTATTCGCGGTATCCAGGAACAAGGATATGAAGAGGCGACTTCTATACAAACACAAGCTATTCCAGTACTACTCAGTGGAAAGGATTTGGTGGGATGTGCACAGACAGGAACGGGAAAAACAGCTGCATTTGCACTGCCCATATTACAGCAGCTCTTAAATGAAGCACGGGAGGGTAATGAAGAGGACAATAAGCAGATACGTGCACTTGTATTGGCACCTACAAGGGAGCTAGCTATTCAAATTGGTGAACAGTTTGAGTGTTATGCAGCACATCTAGACATTAAAGTAGGTGTTATATTTGGTGGGGTTACACCTAAAAGGCACATTAAAGTTTTGAAAAAAGAGCCACAAGTCTTAATTGCAACACCTGGAAGAATGCTAGATTTGGTGCAACAAGGATTTGTGAAGTTAGAGCACATTAAAATCTTTGTATTGGATGAAGCAGATCAAATGCTTGATGTAGCGATGGTCAAACAAGTAAAAAACATTATCGCTCAGTTGCCGAAAAAAAGACAGAATATCTTGTTTTCAGCAACGATGCCAAAAGAAGTGATGAAG
>JBOFIT010000197.1:0-2170 GCA_051650305.1 Cellulosilyticaceae bacterium | reverse complement strand
AAAGTATGCTTATTATCGAACCAGGAAAAGAAAAGAAAAAGCGACTGTTAGTAGGGAGTCCTATATGCCAGAAATCAGAGATTTTAGAGGCATTTTTAACTTCTTTAGAAGAAGTAGATAAGAAAGATTTAGAAGTAGACTATTTGTTTGTGGATGATAATGAGGAAGCGGCGTCTAAGGCACTGCTAAGAGCATTTGAAGCAAAAAATCATGGTGTTACCCTTTTAGATGGAGAAAATAGGAGTAAATACATAGCAGATGATTTTACCCATAGATGGACAGAAGATATGGTACAAAAAGTAGCACTTTTTAAGGATAAGATGATTGAAGTAGCGAGAGATGAAGGCTATGATTATTTGTTCCTCGTAGATTCAGATATCGTCCTACACCCAAAGACTTTCAAGCAGCTTATAAGTGATGAGAAGGATATTGTATCGAATATTTTTTGGACCCAATGGGGGCCTAATCAACAAGAGATGCCACAGGTATGGATGCAAGATGCTTATTCTTTCCATACCGATAAGTCCAATGTAAGACTTTCAGAAGAAGACCTCATCAAGAAGAATACAGAGTTTATCCAGATGCTTCGTAAGCCAGGGGTTTATAGGGTAGGAGGACTTGGGGCATGTACCCTTATTAGTCGCCGTGCACTTTTGGCAGGGGTCAACTTTAAAGATGTATACAATGTCTCTTTCTGGGGAGAAGACAGACACTTCTGTATACGTGCAGTAGCACTAGGGTTAGAACTTTTCGTAGATACTTACTACCCAGCGTACCACATTTATCGTGGTGAAAACTTAGAAGGCTTAGATGCCTATAAGGCAAGTCATGGAGCAAGGGAAAATGAGGTGCTAGGTACAAAAATACTAGACCAAGTAGTGGAAGGTGTGAATCGATTACTGACTTATACGTATGAGCAGCCAATAGATACAAGCTTTAGTACGTATTTTGTAGAAGAAGAAGCCAAGCGACAAATGGAGAAGCTGGAAGTAAACCGTATGAGGGTAGAAAAGCAAAAGCTCATCAATAGAGGCAACGTCATGGAGTGTACGATGTCCATAAGTGCAGACCATGAGCGTGTAGGGTGTCAAATCAAATACTGTAACAATGGGTTTAAGAAAGGCTTTAGCTACTACGAAGAGTACAAAGGAACCTGCGTTATGGAAAAGCAAGCAGACGGTAAATTCCGCATCAATCACTTCGAGACAGAGGAGCGTCTACCACTTCAGATGACACCCCTTGTACGTAAAATTCAAGAGAAGCCTACCATCACCCTTTCTATGATTGTAAAAAACGAAGAAGGTAGATATTTAGAACGTATGCTAAAAGCTGCCAATGCCTACATTGACCGTGCGGTCATTATCGATGATGGTAGTACAGACCGCACAGGTGAGATCTGTAAGGCGATACTTGGGGATAAGTTGACACTGATTACTAATGATCAGTCTAAGTTTGCCAATGAGACGGAAGTCAGAAAGCAACAATGGTTCGAGACCATTAGTACAAATCCTGACTGGATTCTTTTCCTTGATGCAGATGAAATCTTCGAGGAGCGTGCAGTCACGGTCATGAGAGAACTTATCACAAGTAAAGACGTAGATGCTTATATCTTTAGACTGTATGACTTCTGGGATGAAGATCATTACCGTCAAGATCAGCTTTGGTATGCACACTATACCTATAGACCTTTCCTTATCCGTTATCAACGTCAGTTCAACTATACATTCACCGAGACAGCTCAGCACTGTGGGCGTATGCCAAACAACGTGCTTGCCTTGCCTTATGCTCAGTCTGACCTACGCCTTAAGCACTATGGCTGGGCAAAGGAAGAAGACCGCTTACAGAAGTATAAGCGCTATATGAAGCTAGACCCAGATGGGCAGTTTGGTAGCATGGCACAGTACGAATCCATCTTAGATGCAGAAGTACCACTTATCAAGTGGAATGAGAAGTACATCGAGTAGGCCTGTATAAATAAGTGGCATTTGGTGCATATAAGAGTAGGAAAAGACATGATGTAGACTTGCATCATGTCTTTTTCGTGTCATGTCATTCAAAAGGAGGCCTATGCATACTATATAGGAGATGAGTTGTTTAAAAGAGAGATAGAGAATGTAAAGACGGGAGGATAGAACATGGGGATTCAGAGTTTTCAATATACAGGAGCAAC
>JBOFIT010000196.1:0-8061 GCA_051650305.1 Cellulosilyticaceae bacterium | reverse complement strand
CATGCTTATCGGGTTAACCGTTGTAGCATTTATGTTTTATAAGCCTATTTATGGTCTATACTTAACGGTCTTTATCGCACCGATTCTACCTACAAAAATCATGCTTGTGGTATGTGCAGTGGTAGCGGCAAGTGTGGTTGTCCGTAATCTAGTGGATAGTACACATAAATGGCATTTAGATGACGTAGGGTTTCTACTCATTGCTTTACTCATTATGTATGGCATAGGGGTTATCGTATCCTTTACACCAATGAGTAGCTTGGCAGTATGGTTTGTGTATATGATTTTCATTGGTTTTTATGTGATTATGATGCAACTGTTAGAAGACAAGCGAACAATCTTTACACTCATCAAAGTATTTGTCATCTCAGGAACCTTAGTTGCAGTATACGGTATTTTACAATATGTGTTTGGTTGGGGCGTTAATGAGAACTGGATCGACCCAAATGTATTCTCAATTACAAAACGTGCCTACTCAACTTTAGAAAATCCTAATATTTTAGGAGAATACCTCATCCTTACAGTACTTGCAGGGACAGGCCTTATGGTGACACGTAAGACTTGGATGGCGAGAATTGGTTATGCAGGTTGTACAGGGCTTATGATTATATGCCTTATGGCTACGTTCTCAAGAGGATGCTGGCTAGGTGTAGGCTTTGCGATCGCAGTTTTCATTACTTTCTACAATGGGAAGTTATGGGCAGCGAGTATTCCACTTCTTTTAGTGGCACCACTGGTATTGCCAGATAGTGTCATTCACCGTTTTACAAGTATAGGAAATATGGAAGACACATCCACAGCGATTCGTGTAAAGATTTGGCTTTCATCATTAGGTATGGGGACAGACTTTATGCTTACAGGACTTGGTCTTGGAACAGCAGCGTATGCTTTCGTTTATCCGTTCTATGCATACTACTATATACCAGCACACCATTCACATAATGCCTTTTTCCAAGTGTTAATTGAAGGTGGGATTATAGGACTCATTCTATTTATAGGAATTATATGGCGCTTTGTTAAGCACATGACTCTCACTTATAAGAGAGAGCTCACTAAAGACAAGACAGTATCCTTTATGGTACTTGCTCTTGCAGCAGGTGTAGGCGGCTTCTTTATACAAGGGATGTTCGACTATTCTTTCTATAATTATCGTATGGTACTTATTTTCTGGTTGTTTGTGGCAATGGGCACAGCACTTGCAAAAGTAAGTCAAAAAGAAATGCACCAATAGGCGTATAGAAAAAGGAGCATACCATGATTAAAGTAATGCATGTGTGTAGTGATACCAATATTGGAGGAGCTGGCAGATATTTATTAAATTTATTAGAAGCTAGTGACAAACAGCAGTTTGAAACACTATTTGTCTTACCAACTAACAGTAAGCTTAAGCCATTACTTGAGAAAAGTGGTGGTAAAATAATAGAAGCAGCCATTGCACCCGATCAGTCTTTTAATAAAAAAGATATAGGTATTCTTCGAAAGCTTATGAAAGATATAAAGCCAGATATTATCCATACACATGCCAGTTTATCGGCACGTATCGCAGGGAAGCTTGCAGGAGCTAGAGGTGTTATCTATACAAGACACTATGTAGATACAAGTTGTATGAATAATGACGTAAAGAAGAAGGCTTCTCTTAAGGAAAACTTGAAAAAAGCTTTTAATAACAGTCTTTGCGATGGTGTAATCGGTGTAGCTTATGAATGTGAACCCGTTCTTTTAGAGATGGGGATTGCACCAGATAAGATAAAGATTATTCCTAATGGGGTCATGGCACTACCAGAATACGACGAGGCAACAAAGTTAGCTATAAAAGCTAAGTATGGTATTCCTCCGACTCATAAAGTCATTACCATTATGGCAAGACTTTCAAAAGAAAAAGGCCATGATATATTTATAGATGTGATGCAGAAGGTAGTGGCAGCGTACCCACAATGTACAGGACTTATCGGAGGGACAGGCCCAGAGGAAGCACATATCAAGGAGCTGATCCAAAAGAAAGGCCTTGAAGATGTGGTGAAGATGGCTGGATTTGTAGAAGATGTAGCATCTATCCATAACGTAGCGACCATTCAAATGAATACGTCTTATACAGAAGCGCAGAGTCTGGCTTTATCAGAAGGTATGAGTCTTGGTGTTCCAGCAGTGGTTACAGATACAGGTGGTAATCCGAGTATGATAAGACATCAAGTGAATGGCTATGTAGCACCTGTTGCTGATGTGGAAGCTTTAGCAGCTGACGTTATTCAATTATTAAAAGATGACGAGAATTATGAAGTGATGTGTAATGAAGCAAAGAAAATTTATGAAGCACATTATACAGCACGTGAAATGACAAAAAGTACAGAAGCATTTTATAGAGAAATACTGAAAAGAAAAAAGAGGTAGGTGAGAAGATGAGCAAGAATAAAGAAAGAAAAATTGCATTTAATGGAATAGATGTTCTTGTAATCGTGGGGATACTTGTAGCCCTCGTAGTAGGTGTACGTATCCTTAATATGAAACCACTTGTACAAGAAGTAGAAACACGTATAGCAACAGCAGTTGTTGAATTAAAAGAAGTAGATAAAGCATTACTGGACAGTATCAAAGTAGGCGATGATATCTTCTTAACAGTAGATAATGTAGACAGAGCTAAGGTTGTAGCAGTTACAGAGCCAGCACCAAATGAATTACTAGGATTAGATGAACAAAAAGGTGAGTATAAGTACACAAGTAGTCCGAATTCTAAATATACAGGATACGTAACCGTAGAAGCTGAAGTTAAAGAAGATGATGCGAATATCTATGCAGGAAGCACAAGCTTAAAAGTAGGAAAAGCTGTCTTTATCAAAGGCAAGGGTTATTCTTCTAAAGGTTATGTGGTAGAACTTGATACTAAGGCGAAAGGAGAATAAGAGATGGCTAGTAAAAATGGAAAGTTATTCGGAAAAATTAACATTGTAGATGTATTAGCAGTTCTTGTAGTAGGTGTATTAGTAGTAGGGATTGGCTACCGTTTCTTAGGTAAACCAACAGCCAACGTAGCGACACATGACACCTATGAATATGTAGTAAGCGTTACAGATGTAAGACAATTTACAGTAGATGCTTTAAACAAAAAAGGTGATGTGTACCGTGCAAAGACAAATGAAAAAGCTGGAACCATTACAAAAGTAGAAGCTATACCATACAAACAACCAAGTGTTTTAATCGATGGAACGGTACAAGATGTCGAGGTACCAGACAAGTATGAGATCATGGTAACAATCCAGACAGATGGTCGTTTAGGTGAGAGTATTTACCTTGATAGCGCCAATACAGAAATTTATGTAGGTGGTAATGTAGGCTGGTATACAAAATGGGTACAGATTGATAGCTCACAAGTAAAAGGTATTGATGTACCACAGAACTAAATGCATGCATTCAAATGATGATTAAAAGGATTGGAGGGTAAAATGAAACAGCAAATAAGAAAAATGCTTTTAAGCATTCTGATATTATCTTTTTTTGTAAGTACAGTCGTAGCAGGCTTCCGTATAGCCCATGAGATGGCGTACAACACGATACAAGTCGGCATAAGGTATGAAGATGTACTTGATATTGCAGATGTTTGGCAACAAAGTGTGCAACAAGTATTAGAAGCGTTTAAGGAAATAGGCGTTACAACTTTATATGTAAAAGAAAATACCGTTGTATCATCCAACCCAGAACTACGTCTAGGTGATGTAGAGCAGGGGCTGGTCGCAATGAAAGATGGTAGTGATGCAAGCATAGACTTTGCTGAAGTAAACCCTCAGATGACTTATCTTGTTGCAGCTCATGAAGAAACGGCAACGAGGCTCTACGAGCATTTAACACATAAAGGCATACAGGTGACACGTAGCCAAGAAGAAAACTTAATCTTAGCGATACCAAAGGAAGCAGTAGATCAATTGACAAAAGTAGGAACAGGTTTTGTCATAGAAGACTTGGAAATAGCAGCAACTTTAGGATTTGGCATTTCACCAGAAATACGCTACTGGGAAGAAGCAACACCAGAAAGTATTACCTGGGAAATGACACAAATCGAGGAAATACCAGGATTAAAGACGATTTACTTTGAAGATTCTACGGTGCCAGGTTATGATCATTCGGATGTCATTAAGCTGGTACAAGAAAAAGGGTTGGGCTTCACAGAATTTTATGCACCAACCCAAAAGGGCTTTAAGACTTTAGCCGAACTTTCAAAAGATGATAAGGATAGATACGTCCTTACAAGACGTTATACAGATGAAAAAGTACCTAATATATCAACACCAGATACAGTAGCACGATATGAACTTGCCTTAACAGAAAGAGGCATACGTGCCTTTACCTTTAATCTATCTACAAAAGTAGGTAAAGAAGAAGCAATACAGGCTTTACAAAGTGACATTCAAAGTTTTATCCAACGTGCAGAACAAAAAGGCTATACAGTTTCGGCAGATTCAGAACCCTATACGTATAAGCAGTCGCCTAAATGGCTACTCTTTTTAGTAGGATTAGGAACCATCGCACTTCTAACATGTGTTATCTTAGAAGGCGGGAAGGCAAAAGTAGCATTCCTTATAGGTGTCATCGGAGCCATCGGTTATGGCGTGGCTTTAAGTATCAAACCACAGCTAGCCACAGAAGGTATGGCATTGGCAACGGCTATTACGTTTCCAACGTATGCGATGGTAAAAGGTGTGACGGTAAAAGCACAGAACTATAAGCAGGCATGTCGGAAATACTTTGAAATTATAGGGACAACTTTTGTAGGCTGTATGCTGGTGGTAGGCTTACTCAGTCAAGCAGGCTATGCACTAGGTGTTCAGGGATTTAGGGGAGTAAAAGTAGCACATATTGTGCCGATTATACTTGTTGGAGGCATTTTTATTTATAGATATCGCACATCTATAAAGGTAGAAATCAAACAGCTTTTACAAACAAGATGGAGCTATAAACCGCTATTACTTCTACTTTTCATAGCAGGTGTCGTGGCGATAGGTGGTATTTACATCATGCGAACGGGTAATGGAGAAATATCTGAGCTGGAAAAGATATTGCGACAAGGTTTGGACCAGATTCTAGGGGTAAGGCCAAGAACGAAAGAATTTCTCATAGGCCATCCATTACTTATAGGATTACTTTATTTTGGCTATAAAAATATGTATTGGCCAGTCTTAATACTTGCTACAATTGGGCAAATTTCACTGATGAATACCTATGCACATATACATACACCTCTTGTGGTGTCGCTTATCAGAAGCGCCTATGGCATTGGAATAGGAATGGTAATAGGAATTATACTTATTCAAGTTGTAAAATTTATTTTTAAGGTGATAAATAAATGGATAATAAAACAAAAGTAGTTATATCAGGGTATTATGGATTTAATAATATAGGCGATGAGGCCATCTTGTATACTATGATAGAGATGCTTAAGAAAAATATACCAAATATAAGCATAACGGTACTTTCGAATAATCCAAAAGAAACTGAGAAGACTTACCAAGTCGAGGCAATTAATCGTTGGGATATAAGAAGTATTGTCAAGCATATAAAAGGATGCGATATGGTTGTGAGTGGAGGGGGGAGCCTTCTACAAGATGTGACGAGCTGGAAGACCATCCCGTATTATCTAGGTATTATCAAATTAGGTCTCATTTATCGAAAAAAGGTGGTATTTTACTCACAGGGTATTGGCCCAGTCAACAAGTGGTGGAACAAGTGGCTCATTAAAAAGGTAGCAAGCCAAGTAGAACATATTTTTGTGAGGGAAAGTATGTCGGAGAAGTTGCTAAAAGAAATAGGCGTTACAGCACCAACTTCAGTAGCAATTGATCCGGTATTTGGTATACATCTGGACAATCAGATAGCAGATGAGATGCCAAAACTTTTAGAACACACAAAGAAAATAGGGGTGTATCTACGCCCTTGGAAAAATGATAAGGCAATGGTTGAAAATGTGTGTCGCACATTAAAGATTTTAATCAATGAAGGTTATGAGATTTATATGATGTCTATGCATTATGAGCAGGACATCGCCATTGCAAAACAAATAGCAGATAAGCTAAAAAGTGATCGCGTGGTGGTCGTAGATCAATCATTAAGCATTGATGAGACACTAGCGTATACTGCACAATTTGACTTTATCATTGGCATGCGTTTGCATAGCTTGATTATGGCAGTTGCAGTAGGGACACCTACTATTGCATTGTCTTATGATCCGAAGGTAGAAAATGTAATGGGAGAAATGAATATTAACCATTATATTAAAGTTGAGGAATTAACAGAGAGCAATTTACTTGAAGAAATTAGATGGGTAGAAGCGCATTTAATAGAAGAAAAGCAAGCCATGCAAAAAACATACGAACAAAAAATAGAACAGATTTATTCACCAATTTTTTATATCAAAGAATGTTTAGAAAGGAGCCACTAAAATGTCAAAAGTAGATATTTTAAACGTACCTGTAGATGCAGTAACGATGACAGAAGCAATTGAGACATTGGATCGTTTTGTACGTGAAGGTGGCTTTCATAGTGTTTTTACGCCAAATCCAGAAATTATTATGCTAGGTCAAGATGATGCTGAGATGGCGAAGGCATTACAAGAAGCTGATTTAGTCGTGCCAGATGGTATAGGTGTGGTCATCGCATCGAAGATTCTAAAGACACAAGCGTTACCGGAGCGCGTACCAGGCTATGACTTGGTACAAGCTACGATGAAGCAAGCTGCGGATAAAGGATATAAGTATTACTTTTTCGGCGGGAAGCCAGGGGTAGCTGAAGCAGCCAAGGCGAAGATGGAAGAAACGTATCCAGGAATCGAAATTGTAGGATGTCGCGATGGGTATTTTAAAGAAGAAGATATGCCAGCGATTATTGAAGACATCAATGCATCGAAGGCAACTATCTTACTTGTATGCCTAGGGGCACCGAAGCAAGAAAAGTGGATTATGAAGTATAAAAGTGAATTAGCACATGTACGTGTAGCAGTAGGTGCAGGTGGTTCACTTGATGGGATGGCAGGAATCGTCCCAAGAGCACCGATCTTTTTCCAAAAGATAGGACTGGAATGGTTGTATCGTCTAGGTAAACAACCTTCTAGATGGAAGCGTATGTTGGTGATTCCAGTGTTTTTAATGAAAGTATTAAAAGAGCGATAGATAAAAACTCAAGTTGCAAGTAGGGCAACTTGAGTTTTTTTTGCAACACTACCAAAGGAGCTTGGAAAAAAGAAAAAAGAAATAGAGAAATAGTACACTACTTTATAAAAATATACATAAAGCATTAAAAAGAGAGTGGATTTGTATTATAAACTACCAAAGGGGGAAGATGGATATGCCCAAGAATCAAAGAAAATGAGAGATTATTACATATTATAGGCATGATAGTATGAGAAAGTAGATGAAATACCATAATATGTAAAAAAACTTTATAAATAATAGCTAAATTAAAAACAAGGATTTTAGAGAAATAGCGAATAGCCTGACCTTCAAAAATATAGTATTATTTAGTTAATCGAGTTAACACCTTAGATATTTACAAACCAAGGGGGAAAGATCATGGCAGAATTAAGATTAAATAATATTTATAAGCGTTACCCAAATGGATTCGTTGCAGTTAAGGATTTCAATTTACATATTGAAGATAAAGAATTCATCATTTTCGTAGGACCATCTGGATGTGGTAAATCTACTACATTACGTATGATCGCTGGTCTTGAAGAGATTTCTTCAGGAGAATTATGGATTGGTGATAAGCTTTGTAACGATGTAGCTCCAAAAGATCGTGATATCGCAATGGTATTCCAAAACTACGCGTTATACCCACATATGTCAGTATATGACAACATGGCATTCGGTCTTAAATTACGTAAGACTCCAAAAGATGAAATCGACCGTCGTGTTCGTGAAGCAGCTAAAGTTCTTGACATTGACCAATGTTTAGATCGTAAACCAAAAGCATTATCAGGTGGTCAAAGACAACGTGTTGCTATGGGTCGTGCTATCGTTCGTGAACCAAAAGTATTCTTAATGGACGAACCTTTATCAAACCTTGATGCAAAACTTCGTG
>JBOFIT010000195.1:0-4044 GCA_051650305.1 Cellulosilyticaceae bacterium | reverse complement strand
GTATCGTCCTTGTCTGCCATAACGTAGTCATAACGTATACCTGAACGTACGAATACTTTCTTCACCTTTGGAATTTCACGTAACTTGCGAAGAAGCTGTACATACTCTCTGTGGTCTACATTCATCTTCTTACAAGGTGCTGGTGTCAGACACTCTTTGTGCTTACATGCACCATGCTTCAACTGCTTGTCACATGCAGGACCACGGAAGTTCGCTGTAGGACCACCTACGTCATGAATATAACCCTTGAAGTTCGGAAGCTCTGTCATTTCCTTCGCTTCTTGGATGATAGACTCTTGGCTTCTACTCTGTACGATACGACCTTGATGGAATGTAAGGGCACAGAAATTACAGCTACCGAAGCATCCTCTAGAGCTTGCAATACTGAACTGTACTTCCTCGATAGCTGGTATACCGCCTTGCTTCTCATAGATTGTATGGTAAGTCTTCATATATGGTAATGCATAAACTTTATCTAACTCTTCTCTTGAAAGTGGCATATCTGGCTTGTTTTGTACTAAATATTTATTGCCATGTGGTTGAATAAGTATCTTTCCTGTCACAGGGTCTTGCTCTTGATATTGTGTCTTGAATGCCTTTGCATAAGCAATCTTGTCTTCACTTACTTCTTTAAAAGATGGAATGACAATGGCATCTTCCATATAAGAGACATCTTCTGCTACATAGCATGTCCCATCTACATAAGAGATGTACTTGGCACGAAGCCCATCATTCATCGCATTAGCTACCTGTACGATATTACGCTCACTCATCCCATAGAGAAGTAAGTCTGCACCACTATCGATAAGGATAGACTTACGTACGCTATTGCTCCAATAATCATAATGTGCAAAACGGCGAAGGCTGGCCTCAATCCCACCGATAACGATATCCACGTCTCTGTACGCTTCACGAATCTTATTGCAGTAAACGATGGTCGCACGGTCTGGACGCATCCCCATCTTGCCACCTGGTGAGTACATATCTCTCTCACGCTGACGCTTAGATACGGTATAGTGGTTAACCATAGGGTCCATATTTCCCCCATTAACTAAGAATCCAAGTCTTGGCTGACCAAGCTTCATAAAGTCATCTGTAGACTTCCAGTCTGGCTGTGCAATAATCCCTACCTTATACCCTGCATCTTCTAGTACCCTAGAGATAATGGCAGTACCAAAACTATGGTGGTCAATGTATGCATCGGCTGTTACAAGTACAAAGTCTAAAGTATCCCAGCCACGCTCTGCCATATCCTCCTTACATATAGGTAAAAACTTCTTTTCACTCATTCTTTTAGTGTCTCCTTTATCTTATCCCCCTTGGGGCTGTGTTATTTTTTCTGATTGTATCCGATTAAGTCTTTGATAACCTCACTTGCTATAATAAGTCCTGCTACTGAAGGTACAAATCCTACTGAGCCTGGTGTCTGACGTCTTGTAAATGTGGTATTTACTGTCTCATCTTTCATTGGAATTGGCTTTAATGGTAGCTCTTTTGAGTAGACTACTTTAAGCTTTCTGATACCTCTCTTCTTAAGTTCTTGTCGCATCACTTTTGCAAGAGGGCACACACTTGTCTTATGGATATCTGAGACTTCTAATTGTGCAGGATTCAGCTTATTACCAGTCCCCATACTCGCCATAATAGGAATGTTCAGCTCCTTGCACTTCTCTACAAGAAGAATCTTTGATGTGACCATATCGATGGCATCTACTACATAGTCATAATCTTCTTTTAAAAGCTCATCCACAGTCTCTGCATTAAACAATGTGTTGTGTATCGTAATCTCTACATTAGGATTAATCTCTAAAGCACGTTCTTTCATGACTTCAGCCTTATAGCGGTCCACAGTCTTTGTGGTCGCATGGATTTGTCTATTGATATTGCTAATAGCTACTGTATCATTATCAATAAATACAAGGTGGCCTACACCACTTCTTACAAGGGCTTCACATACGAAAGAGCCTACTCCACCGATACCAAATACAGCTACTTTGCTATTTTTTAATTTATCTAATGCCTCTTTTCCAAGTAGCATCTCTGTGCGTAAAAAAGCATGTTCTATCATCATCGTTCTCCTAACTTACTTCTATCTATTAAAAAAACATCTTATATGTATAGTATGTCCAATTTATGATATCATCTTTTACATTTAAAATAAATAAAATAAGTATTCTTACATAAGGCTTTATATTTAGAATAATTAAAATATCTTTTTGTTTATTTTTTAACTATCTATTCTTTTTGTTTTCTAAATATTTTATTTTATTTTTGTTTTTAATCTATTTTTTTCTCATTCTTGCTTAATTTTTAGTTATTTTTTTAACATATAGTCTGCTATAAATTTAAATTTTAAAATATATATTTTTATTTTTTATTGTATAATTATTCTGTAATCTATAACTTTAAACTCAATCATTCAAATTCATAAAATAATGGGGGATTATTTTTAATGATAAAAGCTGTAATCTTTGATATGTATGAAACACTTGTAACTTTTTTCGAGACTCCTCTCTACTTTAGCACACAGATGGCACTGGATGCTGGCATTCCTGAATGGGCATTTCAATCATTATGGAGTCCAACAGAGCAAGAAAGAACCATAGGAAAACTGACTTTTGAAGAGACTATTACCTTTATACTGAAAAAAAATAACTGTTATTCTGACGAAGTATTTTCTAAAATTGTGGAGAAAAGAAAGCAATCTAAACAAGAATGTTTTAACTATCTTCATCCTGAAATCCTTCCGACATTAGAATCACTTAAAAGTAAAGGTATTTCCATCGGCTTGATCAGTAATTGTTTTTCAGAAGAGGTCACTGCAATAAAGGAAAGTATACTCTTTCCTTATTTTGACGCTACATGTCTTTCTTTTGAACTCGGTCTAGCAAAGCCTCAAAAAGAAATATTTGTTAAGTGCATGGACAAACTATCAGTATCTGCACATGAATGTATTTATATCGGAGACGGCGGCTGCTCAGAATTAGAAGCCGCTTCACAACTAGGTATGAAGACCCTACAAGCAACCTGGTACTTAAAAGACGGAACACTTCAACCTACTGGAAGAAAAAAAGATTTTACGCAGGCCGAGTGTCCCTCCGAACTATTACGCTATATTTAACCTTTTAATTTATTGTTATTTTTTTATCTAATTTAATTTTTAATAATTTAAATTTATTTATTTTATTTACATCTATTTCTGTCGAGTTTATTTGTTATTTTTTTATCTATTCCAGTATTTGTTTGAGTATATTTTTAAATAATGACTTCATTTTGGGGATAAAAAAACCATTTATCTGTGTGTAGATAAATGGTTTTGATTTTTTCTATTGTAAATCATCTTCTGTATAAACTTGAATGCCATTTTCTTTAAGAAGTTTTGCAGTTAAGCCATCGCCATCAATAAGTGTGCGGCTAAAAATGCCATCATAGATTTTGCCACATCCGCAGGATGGGCTTTTGGCTTTCAGTATAGCAATTTTTGCATCCACTATTTTTGCGATGGCTAGTGTTTTTCTAGCACCTTCTTCGAAAGCTTCAGTACAGTCTTTGCCTTCTTGACTTACGACTCTTATCTGCCCGTCTGCATCTCGCTGCTGCTCGCAAGGTATACGCGGTATATCTAACCCACCTAATACTTCTGGGCATACTGGTATAGCTTTACCTCTTCTTACTAGTTCCACCACTTGTTCACACGTATTTGCTTTGCCATCATACCTACATGCTACTCCCGCTAGGCACGCACTTACTACGTACATCCCCTGTACTTTGTCTTCTGTGATTATTTCTGTATAACCTGATGCTCCCCCTATTTTTTGAATCGCTTGGTTCGCCATCTTCTCTCTCCTCTTCTTAACTTTCTACTCTTGGCTCATATACGAGATCGACCATTCCATTATAAGCATTGGTTTCTATTAATTTCAGCTTATGCTCTACTTCAAAAGTATCAAATAGATGTATACCCTCTCCTAGAATAGTTGGTATCATTGTCAGATGATACTTCTCTATGAGATCTTGTTGTACTAACTGATTGATAATACTTGC
>JBOFIT010000194.1:0-21175 GCA_051650305.1 Cellulosilyticaceae bacterium | reverse complement strand
CCTTGATTATAAGCTTCTCTCAGTGCTTCTTGATTTGCCATTGGCACTTGATTTTGGTCATTTAGTAAGGTGCCATCCATATCGATACATATCAAACGGTATTTCATACTCATTTCCTCTTTTCTTGCTGACTTTTCGTTCTAGCTATTGGTTTACTTTTCTATATCATTAATTCATAGATTTTTTCATAGCCAAGGCTATGTGTCACCGTGAGTTCTTCTATAGCTTCTTTCTTTGTGGGGTCTTCTCGCCATGCCAGACCACACCCTGCTCCGATGACTCTAGGTAGAGGGATTAATCTCCCAGAAAAGCCTGCTTCCTTTGCCACCTCTTCAAACGCCATGGCTTGTGTCGTTGTCTGAAACGTCACCACACACTGCATTACTTTTGGTCTCATCTTGTCTCCTCCTCTAGCTGTCTCATAGCTGCTATGGCCTGGTCCACTTCTTCTACTGTATTAAAGTGGGAAAAGCTAAAACGTACCATGCCCCCATCCATCGTACCAAAGTGACGATGTACTTCTGGTGCACAGTGCGCACCTGCTCGCGTAGCAATCTGGAATGTATAAGCTAGCTCGTCTGCCAACTCCGCTGCATCGATATCTCTTAGGTTAAGTGATACAACCGGTGTTCTAACCTCCGCCTCTAAATCGCCATACAGCCTCACACCTGCCAAATCCTTAACACCTGCCACGAAACGCTTAGCAAGTGCAGTCGCTTCTTCTCGTATGCGCGCCATGCCATAAGCATTGATGTAGTCCACAGCCGCACCAAGTCCTGCGATTCCGTGAGTATTCAGCGTACCTGCTTCTAACCCTGTCGGTAAAGGTAAGTCCATCGTCTTGCTAAAAGTATCTGTACCTGTCCCGCCTGCTTTAAGCGGTCTCGGACGTATCCCTTCCCCTAGACAAAGCACCCCTACACCTTGTGGTCCCAGTAAGCTTTTATGCCCTGAAAAACATAGGGCACTTACACCTAGTTTCTCCATATCAATCGACAGAAACCCTGCTGTCTGCGAAGCATCCAAGATGAATAACAGTCCGTGTCTTTCGCAAAGCTTACCGATGCTTTCAATGTCTAACACATTTCCTAGTACATTAGAAGCATGGGTCACGACGATTGCCTTTGTATTGCCTTGTATAAGTGCTTCCATGTCTTCTACTTGGATACACCCCTTGTCATCTGCTGGTACTAGGCTCATACTGACACCTCTTTCGGCCATCAAGTGGAGTGGGCGTAGTACGCTATTATGCTCAAGGCTAGTAGTGATACAGTGATCTCCCTCTGAGAGTAGCCCTTGTATGGCTATATTTAAACTCTCTGTCGCATTACTCGTAAAGACGACGCGACTTGCATCCCCTACGCCGAAAAACTTACTTAGTTTTTCTCTTGTCTGATGGACGATACGGCTGGAACCAAGGGCTGCCATATGGACACCCCTTCCACTACTTCCTGTGCCACGCATGGCTTCACAGACCGCTTCTACGACTTCTTCTGGTTTATGATATGACGTTGCTGCATGATCTAAGTAAATCATCACTTCGCCCTTCCTATGGTCTTATGATCTTCGTAGCTTGTAGCTGCTTCTCGACGATGACATACATATTTGTCACATTCCCTACTGCTAACTTATCGCCAAGTCCATAGTGATTCAGACACGTACCACAAGTCAGAATCTCTACACCTTTAGACTCTAGGAACTTAAGGTCAGCTACTGATTCTGATTCGCCTGCTGATAAGTAGGCTCCTCTATTATAAAGAAGCACTGTCTGTGGTAATTCATCTTGCTCTGTAAGGGCATAGATAAAGCCTTTCATCAAAAGATGACCCAGTTTTTCATCGCCTTCCCCCATCTTATCAGACGCCAGTACCACAACTGTATGCGCTTCAGCCGCTGGCTGACACACTACATTTTCCTGGGAAATACCCATCACTTCTTGTTCGCCTAGGGTAAGGCTTACCACATAGTGATTGTCATTGATTTTTTGAGTGTCCATCCCTAGCTTTTTTTGTTCCGCCATTTTACTTAAGTTTTGTACTGCAATATCATTGTCTACAAGTACTTCTACGATACTTCCTATCGTTGCACCTTGTAAAGCTTTCTTCGCTTCTACTACTGGCATTGGACATGGTTTGCCCAGTGCATCTACTGTTACTTTCATACGACCCCTCCTCGTCTTTATCTGACGATAATTTTTTTATCTTCTCGCTGTGTGACTGTGCCGACGATGCCACATGGCATGCCTAATGCTTCGATTTCTTTAAGGGCTGCCTCTGCGTCCTCCGGATGGATACTTATCAGAAGTCCTCCTGAAGTTTGCGGATCAAAGAGGATTTCTTCCATTCCGTAAGGTACCTTCTCAAACTGTATACGATGCCCCACATGGTTACGGTTACGTTGGCCTGCCGCTGTAATGAAGAATTCATTAGCATAGTGTACGGCCTCTGGTATATAAGGCACCTGTAAGCTATCAATCTCTGCACCAAAGCTCTCTTCTAGCATCTCTGTCAGATGCCCTAGGAAGCTAAAGCCTGTGATGTCTGTACAGCCATGCACGCGGTACTTACGAATAATCTCTGCTGCATACTTATTCAGTGTCGTCATCGAACGTATAGCCATCGCCATAGCTTCTTCACTACTTTCACCTACGCGGTCTGCTGTACATACGATGCCTACACCTAAAGGCTTCGTAAGGATGAGTTTGTCCCCCGCCTCACATGCATTATTCTTATAGATCTTATCTGGATGTACCGTACCCATCACTGAAAGTCCATACTTCACGCTGTCATCTGCTATGGAATGTCCACCTGCTAAGACGCCCCCTGCTTCTGCCACCTTTTCATTACCTCCGCGCATAATCTCACCCAGAATATTTAAGTCCATCTTCTCTGGGAAGCACACGATATTAAGGGCAGTCTTTACTTCGCCACCCATGGCATACACATCTGAAAGTGCATTAGTGGCTGCGATTTGGCCAAACGTATAGGGGTCTTCTACCATCGGTGGGAAGAAGTCTAACGTCTGCACTACGGCTAAGTCATCTGTCAACTTATAAACGGCTGCATCATCAGAACTATCAAACCCTACTAGTAGATTGGCTGCTTGTTGCTTTGGTAATTTATCTAAAACGGCTGCTAGTACCCCTGGCCCTAGCTTGGCGGTACATCCGCCACCTTTACAAAATACGATTTCTTCTTGCATTACTTTTCATCCCTTTCTGTCGTCTCATTGGTGATGATTGTCATTTTTTTACTTCTTTAGTATAGCACGTTTTACAACTTAAATGAAAAACCATTGATTTTTTAAGCTGTCGCTTTTTCTATAATTTCCATCAAGGCTTCTGGATTCACAATAATAATACTATGCCCTCTTTTTTCTACAATGCCCTTATGCTTTAGATCCAGCATAATTTTGGAAACAGTTACCGTATGTACACCTAAATATTTTGCTAACTCGACGTAGTTAAAATATTTATTAAGCACATACTCACTTCCCTTTTTTTCACCTAGTTCTAGGAGGAGCTTGTAGATTCTCACCGGTGTCAAATCCTCTCTTTGTGAATGGAAATGGTTAATCACGCGGTGAAAATTATAGGAAATAGCCTGACTTAGGCTAAAGTATACCTCACCATTTACCGCCGCATATTTTTGAAAATCTTCGTATCTTATTTTATACAGCACACAATTACTTTTAGTATAGAACTGGGACAACTCTTCCCTCTCTTGTTTACCTGGCATCTCGCCATTCATCAAATACAGCGGGACGCCTCCTAAAAGTTCACCTTCTTGAAAATAATGATAGATGACTTCTTCGCCATCTTTTGTATAACGCACAAGTGCACATATACCCTCTTTTAAATAATATAGATACCTACCTTCATCCTTAGCACTCAGGCAGTGCCCTTTCTTTACGACTAATTTTTTCCCAAGTTGGCATAGTACCTCTATTTCCGCTTGTCTTAAACCACCCATTAGCTGCCTCCTTTTAGTGTTGTATCCTTCTCTTCTTTTTATTATGATTTCTCCACCGAAATTGTCAATTATGATTATAAAATTTTATTCTAAATAAATAGTTAAGACTATTTTTTTAAACATTAACATAGGTTAAAATTGTATTAGTTAAATATATAACAATTTTGTCTGTTTGTAAATATTTATAAAAGGAGCCTTATTTTATGGAACTAAGACAAACAAAAGCTACAAACCCTGTAGTTAAAAAGAATCTTTACGCACTACATTGCCTTATTTCTTTTTTAATCATCTGCACTTTTTGGTTCATTCCACCAATAGAACCTATCACAGCACTTGGTATGAAAGTAGCAGGTATCCTTATTAGTCTTATTTATTTATGGTCCACTGTCGATACAGTTTGGCCAAGCCTTGCTGGTATTCTTTTATTAGGTATATCAGGTTATGCTCCGATGAATAGCATCATTACAAGCGCTTTTGGTAACCCATTAGCCATTCTGATTATGTATGTTATTATTTTGACAGGCGCTATCGCTGAAGAAGGTCTTTGCGAATATATCGCACAATGGTTCGTAACACGAAAAGTCATCAATGGGCGCCCATGGGTATTCTCCTTTATGCTTCTAGCAGGGGTATATATCTTAGCAACTCTTACACTTTCTACGGCGACGATCTTTATCTTCTGGCCGATTCTTTACAGTCTTTTCCACTTACTAGGATTTAAAAAAGGTGATAAGTACGCTACGCTGATGATTATCGCTGTCGTTATGACTGCCACACTTTCTTTTGCATCTACACCTTTTAAGAGTATCTTACCTGGTCTACTTGCTAGTTTTTCTACCATTACAGGACAAACAATCGAGTATTTACCTTATATGGTAGTCGGTACATGTATTTCTTTTGCAAGTATTTTAGCAATCCTCGCACTGATCAAATACGTTTTTAAACCAGACATCAAAAACTTACAGCATATCCACACAGATATGTTTAGTAAAGAGCCTCTTCCAAAGCTCACCAAACGCCAGATTGTCCTTGTGGTAGCTCTTGCTATCTTTATGCTTTGGATGCTTATTCCTTCACTTTTACCAGTTGGGGCATTAAAGAGCTTTTTAAATAGTACACAAAACGCTGTACCGATTCTTTGTGTAGTTCTTGGAGCTATTATCAAAATTGATGGAACACCTGTTATTAATATCCAGAAAGTTATTGGAAAATACATGTCATGGTCTGTATTCCTCATCGTTGCATCTTCTAGTACGATTATTACCGCTTTAACTTCTGATGCCACAGGTATTACGGCATTTTTAGAGCAAGTACTTATGCCAGTCTTTGAAGGCAAGAGTGTCCTTACTTTTACGATTCTTAGTATGCTCATCTGCATCGTGCTTACCAATGTGTGTAACAACATGGTAGTTGGTATGCTCTTTATCCCTATCATCCATCTCTTCACCACACAAGTTGGTATGAGTCCTATTGGTATTGGGATGATCGTTCTCTTCGTCATCTGCCTCGCTGTAGTGACACCTGCTGGTTCTGCTATTGCAGCTATTTTGCATGGTAACCAAGAGTGGCTGACACCGAAGGAAATTTATAAATACATCATTCTTATGAGTATCGTGGTACTTATCATGGCATTTGTCGTTGGTCTACCACTTACATATATTGTCTTTTAACATTTAACTTCAAAAAAATTTTATTGATATCAAGGAGGTTTTTACCATGTCACAATCTGTATCTATCCACGAAATGAAGCACATTATCTTACAACAACAAGAAGCTGAGCAAGCTTTCCTCGCTGAATTTGAGCAAGGCAACTTCACTTATCAAGCACCACTTATCAAGTTAAACCCATACCTTGTGGCACCACTTACAGCACTTGTATTATTCAAGACTGAAACTCCATGTAGTGCTACCGTTACTGTCAAAGGAAAAGAAGCTGCTGCAGATATGTCTCAGACTTTTGATGAGACTACAAGCCACGTCCTTCCAGTACTTGGCCTTTACGGTGGGTGCCAAAACGAAGTAATCGTAAGCCTTTCTACTGGCGAGACACACACACTTACTATCGAGACTGCACCACTTCACGAGAAAGTATTCGCACCAACTAAAATGGAAACCACAAGCACTTATATGGCTGGTAACTGTATGTTCGTTACTTCTGCTATGAAGTCTATCTGTTCAGCGTATGACTATGCAGGTGACTGCCGCTGGTACACACCTGAGAATATGACATTCGACTTAAAACGCATCAGCAATGGTCGTATCCTTATCGGTTCTTACCGTTTCTTAGACAAACCTTACAATACAGTAGGTATCTTTGAGATGAGCTTAATCGGTAAGATTTATACTGAGTACCGTATCCCAGGTGGTTACCACCATGATAAATGGGAAATGGAAGATGGCAATATCCTTATCCTTACACAAGACTTTGCACGTGGCACTGTAGAAGATATGTGTGTCCTTGTAGACCGTAATACTGGTGAAATCTTAAAGACTTGGGACTTCCAAACTTTCCTTCCACAAGAAGCTGCTAAGTCTGGTAGCTGGAGTGAAGATGACTGGTTCCATAATAATGCTCTTTGGTACGACAAAAAGACACATAGCATTACTCTTTCAGGCAGACACCAAGATATCCTTGTAAACATCGATTATGAGACAAGTGAAATCAACTGGATGCTTGGCGATCCAGAAGGTTGGCCTCAAGAAATGGTCGATAAGTACTTCTTCACACCAGTAGGCGACGGGGACTTCGACTGGCATTATGAGCCACATGCATGTGTGATTACAGCTGAAGGTGACGTCATGGTATTTGACAATGGTCACTTCCGCTCTAAAAACCCTGAGAACTACTTAAAAGGTGATGACAACTTCTCTCGTGGTGTACGTTACCGTATCAACACAGAAGATATGACAATCACTCAAGTATGGCAGTATGGTAAAGAGCGTGGTAAAGAATTCTTCTCTCCTTACATTTCAAACGTAGAATACTATGCTGATGGTCACTACCTTGTGCATTCTGGTGGTATCGCTCAAGAAAATGGTGTGACTGTAGAAGGCATCGGTAGCCGTGCCGCTCTTCACAACCCTAATATCAATCTTTCTTCAACAACTGTAGAAGTACTTAACGACGAAGTAGTGTTTGAGATGCAGCTTCCTGCCAACTACTACCGTGCAGAAAAGATGCCTCTTTATGACGCTCGCGACGTCTTATCTTTTGGTGCTGGTCAAATCCTTGGCTCTCTTGGTAAGACCATTGAATTCGATACACCTGTAGATGCAATGCCAAATACAGAAGCGAATGCAGCTGAACAATTCGTTCTTCGCTTCGAAGAGGAAGAAGACCGCTACATCTTCCATGGTACATTCGAAAAAGGTCAGCTTGTCATGCTTCTTCTTGAAGCAAACGATGGCAGCGTTCACCGCTACTACATCTCTACTTCAGCAAGCGAAAAAGCAAATGCTGCGATGTGTGTCGGTGTATTCCAAGCAAGTGATGACCGTGTCGTTCGTCAAAACATCAATAAAGAAGGCTTAACTGGTACAATGCAAGCGAAGCTTATCGTTGATGAATACCTTTATGACTTAGGGGTAGCTCTTACATTCTAATCCTTATATACAAAAACACGGCTGGAAGCCTTGATGCTGCTTCCTACCGTGTTTTTAAATGCACGCCTTTTAGATTGATGTCTCTCGTGCTAGAGCTGACGTTTTTCTTTGATGTAAGTTGTCGGTGCACACCCGTAGTATTTCTTGAAAAGCTTACTGAAATAATATGCGTCTGTGTACCCCACCGACTTTGCGATGACATTCACTGGTAAGTCTTCTTGCTCCATCATTTCCTTGGCCTTTTCTAGTCGTATCTGAATCAAGTAATTGATAGGTGAAGTACCTATCTCTTCCTTAAAGATCTTAGATATGTAGACAGGGCTTAGATACATATTCTTTGAGATATTATCCAGTGAGATTTCTGTCATATAGTGTTCTCGCATATAGTCGATGATGGTTTGAACGATGATTTTTTTATCTCTACTTTCTAGCTGTGTCCCCTGTAACACCGTTGGCATACTTCGTTCATCCATTTCTCTATATATAATGAGGATAAGCTTCATCGTGAGTGCCTTCAGCATAAAACTATGGCCTAGATGGCGTAAGCGCTGCTCTTTCTCGATCTCTTCACAGCAAGCTTCAAACTCACTTTGATACTTCTCTATGGTTAATATAGGTGGCCATTTCTTAATCCCTATATAATTAGGTGCTTCACAATCGATATGGAGTCCACCTATTCCTAAGTGCAGCTCACTGCACACGGTATCTGGCTGGATAAGTGCTTGGTGATGCACTCCGGGATTAAATATGAGCACGTCATTTTTCTTGAGTACATATTTTTTATCTTCTATTAAATACTCTAGTTGCCCCGACCTCACAATGGATAGTTCTACAAAATCATGGGTGTGGTAATCAGTGGTACACTCACTATCCTTATGAGTAACTGCCATAATGCTAAATAAAACATGGGGATTAAATAAGTCAATACGTTGTATAGGTATTAGCATAGCGAACCTCATCTTTACATTTTTATATTAAAAATTTTATCTTTCTACCCTCTATTGTATACTAGGATAAGATTATCCATCAATAGTTTATAATAATACATTTTTATTTTTTCTAATGCCTATATAATGGAAAATGTTAACTACTTTAAAGCCTATTAGGGAGGTACATCATGGAATCATTCAAATGGATATGGTCCTATCTTAAAGACTACAAGTTTCGCTATAGTATTTGCCTTGTGCTTGTACTTTTAGCAGCGCTCATAAGCCTTATTAACCCAATGCTTGGTGGCGTCATTGTAGACCGCGTGTTAGAAGGTAAAGAGACACATATCCTTATACCAATTTTGCTTATTACAATAGCAACGACACTTATCAAGAATATTATTGCTTATACGTATCAGATGAACTTTGAACGCATCTCGCAAACGATTCTTGTGCGTATTCGAAAAGACTTATTCGACAAGCTTCTTTCGTTGGATGTAGACTTTTATAAACAAGTTAAGACAGGGGACTTAATGGCACGTATGACTGGAGATACAGACCTTCTCCGTCACTTTATCGCATGGGTAATCTACAACATCCTCTACAACATTAGTATCTTCGTATTCGGTATCTTATGTATGTGGATGATTAATCCAACTTTAACCATTGCCATGGTACTTGTGTGTCCATTCATCGTCCTCTTTACAGAGAAAATGAGTAAGCACATCGGGCCTACTTTCCATAAGACACGTGAAGCGTATTCAAGTCTTAACTCAGTAGTTCAGGAAAACATCAGTGGAAACCGTATCGTTAAAGCTTTCTCTAAAGAAGCTTACGAAATCGAAAAATTCAACAAACAAAATGCTTTTTATAAGGAAGCAAATCTAGAGACAACGGCTGTTACGAAGCGCTACTTACCAACACTTGACTTCTTAGCCAACTTCCTTACAGTTGTGATGATTTTTGTAGGTGGTATCCTCGTTATTAAAGATCAGATGTCTATCGGTGACCTGATGGCATTCAACGGTATGCTTTGGGCACTCAATAACCCGATGCGTCTTGCTGGATACATCATCAACGATACACAGCGTTTTATCGCAAGTTCTCAGAAAATCCGTGACTTACTAGCTACTGAATCAAAAATCCAAAATGAAGATAAAGCGTTAGAACCAGCACGTCTTCAGGGGGACATCGAATTCAAGAATGTATCCTTCAGTTTCGAAGATACTGATGCACTTCGCAATGTATCTTTCAAAGCTAAGCCTGGTCAGACAGTGGGTATCATCGGCCATACAGGTGCTGGTAAATCCACACTGATTAACCTCATTTGTCGCTTCTATGAGCCTGTAAGTGGTAAGGTACTCATCGACGGCAAAGACATCCGTAGTTATAACCTTCAAAAACTACGTGAAAGCATCTCAATGGCTATGCAAGAAGTATTCCTCTTCTCAGATACCATTGAAGCAAACATTCGTTACGGGGTGCCTAAAGCTTCATCTACACGCATCCAACAATATGCGACCCTTGCTGAAGCCGATAGTTTCATCCGTCATATGCCTGATGGCTACAACACTGTCGTTGGGGAACGTGGCGTTGGCTTATCAGGTGGACAAAGACAACGTATCGCCCTTGCGCGTGCCCTTATCAAAGAGCCTTCTATCCTTATCTTAGACGATACAACTTCAGCTCTTGATATGGAAACAGAAATGCGTATCCAGCAAAAACTGAATGAAGTGGCACACAAGCCGACTACCTTCATCATTGCTCACCGTATTTCATCTGTCAAATCAGCGGATTTAATACTTGTTCTCAAGCGTGGCCGTGTCATCGAACAAGGTACACATGATGAACTGATGGCACTCGGTGGCCACTACTACACCGTATTCAACACGCAATTTGGAGACTTCAATCAAGTCCTTTCCAATGCACCACAAAAGGAGGCGAACTAGATGGCACGTAATACCTTCGACCAAGACGAAGCACTCGAACAAGGGTTTAATATGTACCATGTGAAACGTCTTTATGGTTATATGAAGCCTTATATGAAACCAATCGTTACCTGTATGGTGATGATGATTGTCTCAAGTATTCTCGGACTATTAGGTCCTTATATTATCAAGATTGCTCTTGATGAGTATATCCCAAATAAAGATATAGCTGGTCTTACACGCGGCACTCTACTCTTTACCTCATCACTTGTAGGTATGAGCCTCATTATGAGACACCGTATTCATGCTATGGGTGAAGTAGGTCAAAGCATCTTAGTAGATATGCGCCACGACCTCTTTGTAAACCTACAAAAACTACCTTTTACATACTACGATTCACGCCCACACGGAAAAATCCTTGTGCGTGTCGTAAACTATATCAACAGTCTAAGTGACCTCCTAAGTAATGGTTTCGTCAACTTAGTAGCAGATATCTTTAGTATCATCCTGACCATGAGCTTTATGTTTGTATTGGATGCTAGACTTGCAGCTGTCAGCCTTATTGGTATTCCTATTCTGATGGCCTTTATGTACCCACTGAAGGCACTTCAGAGAAAAGCTCACCAACAACTTAGTACGAAGCAGTCTAATATGAATGCTTATGTGGCTGAAAGTATCAATGGGATGCGTGTCACACAAGCCTTTGCACACGAAGACGAAAGTATGCGTGTGAATGAGCAAGTATGTACTGAGTACAGCAATGCTTGGCTTTCTGCCGTACGCCTTAACTTCCTTGTATGGCCGATTATGGAGAACGTAGCGAACCTTTCTGTAGCCATTGTGTATGGTAGTGCAGTCTTTATCTTTGTGGATGACATTACAGTAGGTCTTCTCATTGCCTTTGTTGCTTATGTATGGCGCTTCTGGGGACCAATCACAAACCTTGGTAACTTCTACAACACCATTATCAATGCCATGGCAAACTTAGAGCGTATCTTCGAACTCATGGATGAAGAACCAACTGTTCAAGACAATGAAGATGCAGGTATTCTCCCACAAATCGAAGGTCAAGTAACATTTGAAAATGTAAAATTCGCTTATGAAGATGATGAGATGATTCTAAAAGGCATTAGCTTTGATGCAAAACCAGGTGAACGTATCGCCATCGTAGGCCCTACTGGTTCTGGTAAGACAACCATCATCAACCTCATTAGCCGCTTCTACAATATCAATGACGGACGTATCCTCATTGATGGTCACGATATCAGTAAAGTAACGCTTTCTTCATTACGTGGCCAAATGGGTATCATGATGCAAGACTCCTTTATCTTCTCTGGTACCATTATGGATAATATCCGTTATGGTCGCCTCGATGCTACAGATGAAGAAGTCATTGCTGCTGCCAAAGTCGTACGTGCTGATGACTTTATCACTCAGTTTGAAGAAGGCTACCACACAGTGGTAAACGAGCGTGGTGACCGCCTATCAGTAGGCCAAAGACAGCTTATCTCCTTCGCACGTGCACTCCTTGCAGACCCTAAGATTCTTATCTTAGATGAAGCGACTTCTAGTATCGATACACAGACTGAAGTACTGCTTCAAGAAGGTCTAGATGAGCTTCTCAAAGGACGTACATCCTTTGTTATCGCCCATCGACTTTCTACAATCAAAAACTCAAATAAGATTATCTACATCCAAGATGGTCATATCCTAGAGATGGGTAACCATGACGAACTGATGGCAAAAGAAGGCGGCTACCACCACCTTTATACATCACAGTACGCACTATTATCACTTTAATACACAGCAAAATCCCGCTAAGGACTTATACCTAGTCCTTAGCGGGATTTTCTTCGTCTACATACTAGCACTCTGGTCCGTTACGGTATGCTTCTTAGACCTCACATCTCTGTACCACATCAAGAGTCCACTGATTAGGAGGATGCATCCGTATACCGTCACGCATCTCAGCACAAGTGTCATGCCCATCTGCGTCACCCCTAACTTCCCAAGCCAATCATTCACCATAAAGATAAGTAGGCTATGACTTAAATAAATGGCATAGCTTGACTGATTCAAACTTCGGACCACCTTAAGCTGTGCGACTTTCTGGCCATAGCACTTGGCTACTACACAAAGCCCCATGATTATAGCAAGTATATACAGCACATGTAGCATTTCTAAGAACGGGATGTAAATCCCCTTAGCAAACTGCATCACGCCAAACACACTTTCCAACACAGTAAACACCGCTGCTTGTCCTAGTATGAATCCTTTATGGGTATCCAGTAACTTTATAAATGCCTCATAATGCAGTCCCACATAGCCCCCTATCACCCAGTACATCATATAGGTGGTCAATACCCGGTCATTCCACTCAAAGGCAATGCCACCGGTCATAAGGCTCACCATATCCGGCAGATACTGCTTAAAGAGTAATGTCAGTAAAATCGCTAGAGGAATCATCACCACCGGTGCATACCGCTTCAATACCTTCATCCAAAACGGTAGCAAAAGATAAAACTGCATAATAATCACCACAAAATAAAAAGGACTTACAAGATTCCCTAGGACGATGTACTCCCCCAAGTCCTGCCACTGAAAAAGTAGTACACCTTCTCTGATAAAGTAAAGATAGTAAATCCCCACCCATAGGATATAAGGTACATAAATTTTTTTGATTCTTGACAAGATAAACTTCCCATACTGTACGTGCTGGTTTTCATACTTGGCAAAAAGTTTGATAGCACTTAAAAAGATAAAGCAAGGCACCACAAAAGCAGCTAACCGCCATGGTATAAAGATGAGTACGTATTGCCAAGTCCCTTTCTCCACTTGCACAAGGGTCGGTCCAATCACATGGATTAGTACAACTAGTAAACAACAGCCGACATTCAAAAAGTTGATTTCTTGCTTTTTTGTGGTGTGCATTTCCGCTTCCCCCTTTACCTGTTATTATTTATAATTTTATATTATTTTAAATATTTTTCAACTTTTTTATTTGTTTTTTATTTTTTATCCACAAAAAAGGTCATAGCCTGTGAGTAATCTCACCGACTATGACCTTTCTACCCTTTAAATCCATCCTAAACTGCGTAAAACAAATAGCGCCCCACTTAAGGTAAAAGCACTTCCAAGCGTGGTCAACGCCACCACACTTGAAGTAAGTGTCCCCTCATGCCCTAGATTCCTCGCCATGACAAAGCTAGAAATAGTCGTAGCACCACCTAGTAGTACCAGTAAAGCAACCAACTTATCCTCCCTAAATCCAAGACTCACAGCGATTGGGATAAAGATGACTACAAAGACCAGCAACTTAAATACCGAGCACACCACACTTGGCCCCACGCTTTCCTTTGTCTTGGAAAAGTCAAAGGTACTCCCTAGAGCCATCAGACCTAGTGGCGTCGCTAAGTTCGCGATATTTCCTACGGTCTTCTGCATAATCTCAGGCTGTGGCAACCGTAGTACAGACCACAGAAAGCCTATGCCTATCCCTAGAATAATAGGATTAGTCACCACCTGTATCAACGTATCCTTCATCACCTTCGGTGTCAATTCGCCACCCTCGGGCTTCATACGATTAAGAATAATGACTGCCGCCACATTATACAGTGGCACAGAGCCGATAATCATAAGAGACGCAGGACCTGCCTTCCCATAGATATTCTCCACAAAAGCACAGCCTAAAAGGGCTGCACTGCTTCTATAGGCCGCTTGCGCAAACTCTGCCTGAATCGCCTTATTCTTCATAAGCTTTGCCACACCTACCGATAACAGAATGCTCAGTAACGATGCTACAAAACAAAATACCACAAACTTTGTATCCCACAATTCATAAAAATTAGCCGTAGCAAGCTCTTTAAATACCAATACAGGTAGTGCCACCTTAAAGACAAAAGCATTTACCTTATCAGCAAACACTTCATCAAACATCCCCCATCGTCTTAGAAAGTACCCTACCACCATCATCAAGAAAATGGGTATCGTCGCATTTAAGCTAAAAATTAAGTTCTCCATTATGTACGCCCCTACTGTTTTTTATCTCATTATACCCCTACCCTAGCCCCTTTGTAAAACAACACCACCCTATCTAATGGTTCCTATTGATTATATAATCCAGTAAATAATGCATAAATTTTGTTGGCAAGCCTATACGCTCCAAAGCTTCTCCTGCTAAGGAGTAATGCTCCCACATTTGTTTCTTTGCGTCTTCTCTACCCAGTACCGTTACAAAAGTCGTCCGATTATTGACTACATCTTTTCCCGTTTCTTTCCCCATCTGCATCGTATCCCCTTCTACATCAAGTAAGTCATCTTTGATTTGGAAAGCAATCCCTGCATGATAAGCAAACTGCTTAAGCTCCTCTATCTCCGACTCCTGTGCCTCCGCCAGAAGTGCTGGCAGAAGAAGTGCTACCTCAAAAGCAATGCCTGTTTTATAAAAACACATTTGATTTAATTGTTGTATGGTCAACGCTTTGTCCTTAGCTTCCAAGTCCATAATCTGTCCCTTACACATTTGTTCTGTCACTTGTGTACAATAACGAATAAGCTTCAGCACACTACGAGGGTCGAACCCCTTCAAATGGGTTTGCTCTTCGATTGCTTTTTGGGTCAGGAAAAGTCCTGTCAATTCTGCTGTAGCTGTATTATAAACTTGGTGTAATGTAGGTCTTCCCCTACGTGTAGGCGCATTGTCTTGAGAAGGTAAGTCATCAAAAATCAAAGAAGCTGTGTGCATGTATTCCATGGATCTTAGTAGTGGGATGACTGCTTCTTCACTTAGCCCATAGACGTCTACCCCCATCACCCAAGTCAGGATTGGCCTTAGTCGCTTACCTGCACCTTCTACACTATAGTTAGCAGCCTGAATGATAGAGGATTCCGACGTCCCCATATCTCCTACCTCTGTAATCTTCAGCACCTTATTAATCTGCTGCCTCACCGTTTCTACCTGATCCACAAAATGTGCCTGTTCACGTCGTTGCTCTTTCAAGTTCTTAAGCATCTGGTCTCTCGCTAATTTATCAAAAAACGCCACTTGTTCTGCCTTTTCTACCAAGTGTTGGATACGCTGATCAAACGCTCTATCTCCTGTAGCCAGTAAGTCCATTATTTCCTTATATTTGACACTCCCCATACGCTCTTTGAATCTTTTGAGCCCATTAATAGCGCGGCTCAAAATGATATCGCAAGTCTTCCTATCTGAATGATACACATTATGAATCAAGTTTGAAATCACTGCCCAATAAAGGGCAAAGGGATTGATTAAGTCTTTCCGCTCCTTGTGATATTTCCTGTAATATGTATAAGGCGTTTGTACCCCTGCCTCCCAATCATCAAACATATCGGCAAAGTCGTCTGCCAGCTGATTATAAATACCATAATAAAATGTCCGACTATCAAATCCACTGTCCTTGGTGGCACCAATAACAGACCGGACAATCAGCCTAGAAGATGCAGCTTTTAAAATAACTGGGATATAGATAGCCTCATTGGTATATAGCGGATTGTCTAAACTTTTATGCCTATCTACTTCCTGTGCATTGAAGAATACATAAGATTGTTCAAAAAAAGTCTGGATGGTATCTGGCTTCTGATTACTTTGTATGTACTCAAAGGCACCTTTTAATTCGTCATGAATATATGTCATCAGCACTTTATTCGGTCCATTCCATAGCCCTAATGCTGGCACCTTGCCTGTCACGATGGATTCTCGAATCAAGGTCGTGTACCTTTCCTCTTCCTCCTCTGATAAAATCTTCGCATCTAACAAATCATCTATAAAAGGATAGGTAAGACCATAGGCATAGCCTAGACGAATAGCTCTTTCAAGCTTCTCTTTCCTTACACTAGGACTGATGCTTTCTTCCATCTCCTCCATTTCATGCAACACTACGCCTATAATAATCTTTATAAGCTTTCTCTCAGCATGTTCCTTATCCATCTCCTCTGGTATATTTTCAGACACCCTACCAAGCTTCTCCATAAGCCAAATCAGCGTCGATTCTATCCCCTCTTCTTGTGCTTTTCTATAAAGCTTACGCCTATCAAAATACGTCTTCTCAGTCTTGCCTTTTTGAACTGTGCCGTCTCTTAATGTAACGATAAGATCGTCCACCACATGTCTGATCCGCTTCCTTGTGTCTGCATCTCCCAAGTCTTTACCTAAGTCTCTCATAAAGATATACGCAATACTCCGCTCTAGATAACTCTCTAGTTGCCCCGTGCGATCCATCCACTTGATATATTCATGGTATTCACTAGCATCAGGCTGATGCCGCCAATACTTCAAAAAAAACGCACTCATCCCAGACCTAGTATGCTGCCTTCCCCAGCTCTCCAACTCATCTGTTAACGTCTGTACATAACTCCCATTTATCACTTCTTTATAAAGCGCCTCAAAATAATAAGCACCCTTCTGCTCCGCCTTATGATAGCTCGCTTCTCTATTTCTCACTAATTCCTCATCCATAGACTCCACAACCCTTACTCCCCATTTGATTTCTTGCACTCGCATATGATCTCTTTTCATTATAGTCCCGCTTGCTTCCTTTTAAAACAAAAACACACATGGGGCGTTGGATTTTCCCATGTGTGTTCGTTTAAAAACGTTTTCTATCTTCCTATTTGAAGCGTTCGCATCAAGTTGTCTATGGTAAAGCGCATATTGTCATGTGACTTATGCCTTGCTTCTTCAAAAGGTATGGGGGCTTTATTAATGCTAAAGATTGCTTGCACACCCATGTCGTAGATCGGCTCTATCCCTTCTCCGATAGCACCTACCACGACGATTGTTGGTACGCCTTTTTGCTTCGCCCTTCTAGCTACACCCATGACCACCTTGCCACTCAAGCTCTGATGGTCGATGCGGCCTTCACCTGTGAGCACCAGGTCACAGCCTTCTAGCAACGTCTCGAATTGTACCACATCTAGCACCGTTTCGATGCCCATTTGCAAAGTCGAGTTTAGGAATGCTACCATACCAAATCCCATGCCACCTGCAGCACCTGCTCCTGCCATCGTTGCAAAATCATGCCCACTTACATTCTCCACGACCTTCGCCAAAGACCGAAGCCCTTGGTCCAGTAACGCCACCATTTCTGCATCCGCACCTTTTTGTGGGGCAAATACATAGGCTGCACCGTGGGTGCCGTATAGGGGGTTATCAATGTCGCACATGGTGATGATTTCTATATCTTTTAATCTTTCCGTACATGAAGAGGTATCTATTCTTATGATGTCCTTTAAGGTGCCTCCCGTAGGTACGAAGCTTTCGCCTGCTTCATTATAAAACTTCACACCTAAAGCTGCTGCGGCACCTGTGCCACCATCATTGGTACAGCTACCGCCTAATCCGACGATGAGCTTCTTCGCCCCACCTTCTATGGCATGAAGCATCAACTGCCCCACACCATAAGTGGTCGTAAGTAGTGGATTCGCATGCCCCTCTACAAGAGGCAGGCCACTGCATGCTGCCATTTCAATAACTGCTGTATCTTCTTCAATCCTGCCATAAAAAGCTTCCATCTCCTCAAAGAACGGACCTTTTACTTGGCACCTAATCTTCGTTCCTCCCACTGCTTGAAGAAAGGAATCTACACTCCCTTCACCACCGTCTGCCACTGGAATGCTCTCTATCTCTACAGTCGGATTATGCTTGTGTATCGTTTGTTCCATAATCTCGCAAATCTCACTAGAGCTCATGGTCCCTTTAAAAGAGTCTGGAATAAGTATTATTTTTCTCATATGCATCACCTGCTAGTTTCTATAATGGTCTTTCTTCTTCGCGCTAAATAAGTACCAATGACAATAAGAAAATAAAGAGTATGGATACCACACCCATAATAAGGGTGGTCATAGTCTGTGTCTTATACCCTTCTTCTGGCTTCATGCCACCAAAGTTTGTGACTACCCAGAAGTAACTATCATTGGCATGCGATACGGTCATCGCACCTGCCCCAATGGCCATAACGGTAAGGGCTGCTGCTACGGGTGATGTAAGCCCAAGTGCTGCCATCATCGTGCCTGACTCTGCAAAAGATCCCATAATAGCGGCTGTCGTAGTGATGGCTACTGTGGATGAACCTTGTGCTGTCTTTAAGATTGCTGCAATGAGGAATGGGAAGAAGATGCCTACTGAAGATAAGAAAGTCGCATTTTCTTTGATATACTCTACAAAACCTGCTGTTGTAATGACTTTTCCAAGTACGCCACCTGCTGCTGTTACAAAAAGAATAGGGCCTACTACCTTCAATGTCTCTGTGGTAAGGGCATTAAAGTCATCCATCTTCTTACTCATCGCTAAAAGCATTACTGCAAAGATAAGGCCTACTGTAAGGGCGATCAGTGGATTACCTAAGAATCCGCAAACACTCATTGCCATGCCTTCAAACTTAAGTACAGATGCTAATGAACCTAGTGTCATCAGTACGATAGGCATAAGAATCGGTGCAATCGCCATAAAGCCGTTAGGTAACTTACCAAACTCTGCTACTAATTGTTCATATGTTTTCACAACCACTTGATCATCTTCTTTGTCTTCTGTGGTTTTGATTTTCTTTCCTATGTACTTCGCGTAGCAATACGCTGCTATAAGTGCTGGAATAGATACAAGTACACCAAGTCCAATAACAAGGAGTAGGTTATTCCCGATGCCTACTGAACCAGCTGCTGCAATAGGTCCTGGTGTAGGTGGTATAAATACATGTGATACATAAAGCCCTGCTGCAAGTGCTACGGTCATCGCTACACTTGAAGTCTGTGTACGCTTTCTCATAGCCTTACGAATAGGGTCTAAAATAACAAAACCACTATCACAAAATACAGGGATAGATACGACCCATCCCATAATGAGAATGGCAAGCTCTGGGCGCTTCTTACCTACAACTTTTACAACCATATCCGCAAGCTTAACGGCTGCTCCCGTCTTCTCCAAGATCATACCGATTAATGCCCCTAAAATAATAACGATACCTATACTTGTGAAAATACCACTAAAACCTGAGCCTATGGTCTTTGGTAATTCCTCAAGTGGAATCCCCGCCACAAGTCCAAGTAGAAGTGCCACACCCATAATCGCAAGGAATGGATGTACCTTAAACTTAGAAATAGCAAAAATCATAACAATAACTGCAATAACAAATGTAACCATCAGCGTCATACCTGACATATTACTTCCCCCTTTGTTTAAATTGTATATATAATTATATTATGTTTATCATTTTCTGTATATGTTATCCAACACAGAAAAACCCGAGCAAACTCTGTTACTTGTACCATAGTTTACTCGGGTTTCTTTATGAACTTTTTAAATCCTTGTAAAAAAGCATACCTATATAGACGATAGGTATATCTTTTAATTTTCTAGGGTCATACCCTGTCTTCTCACACATACGATTCATCTTGTACTGCAACGTATTTTTATGCATATACAACACTTCCGATGCCAGATTGATAGACCCATCGCAGGCGACCAAAGCCTCTATCACATTGATCATCTCTTCGCGTTTACTCTCACTGATCTTCCCAAAGACCTTCTCCACGAACTCCTCTTTAATGGCCCTTGGCACCTCATTAATAAAAAGCTCTAAAGTCACTTCTTCATACAAGGTAATGTTCTGATGCCAATCCATACTTGCTGCTATAAGTGCCTTCTTCCCACAAGCATACGCTTGATGCATCAAGGTATAATCCCTCTGATCCTTATCGATGCCTATGCTTAATTGGATACCGCCAAGTTCTTCTACTATAGCCTGTATGTCTTCACCTAATTGCACCATCTCTGTATTGGTTCGTGACCTTACAATGCCTATCATCTTTGTATTATGAGTTATCAAAAGATTGGTCCCATCATCTACGCCTAAGTGCTTCTGAATACGCCGCTCGATGTGATCCCAGCATAGCGTCTCTTCCCCAGACTGCTTCCCCATCGCATCCTCTAGAGGTTTCATCACCAAGATACGCCTTGGCAATGTAATATCGATCCCCAATTCTAAGCCTCTATCCACAAAGCCTTGATGCTGTGCTTTACTACTGTCTAGCACCCATTCCTCTATGTACCTTGTCCGACGCTTTTCTACGCTGAACTTCTCCGCTTTACGACACGCATCCACCACCAGTATCTCCGTCATCTTCCTAATAATCTGACCATACAACTCCACTTGCTGCCGCTCGCCTGTGATGCCGATGACACCTATAATGCCCCCATCCACAACAAGAGGTAAATTGATACCCGCCTTAGCGCCTATATAGTCCGCTTCCTCCTCAATAATCAGTAACTCAAGCTCCTGGTCGATAACCTTCTTCGCACCCTCATGAAAAGTTCCTATACGCATCGCATCCGTACTGGCAATGATGTACCCCTTCTCATCCATGATATTGACATGCTGTGATATAAGCTCACTAATCTCCTTTACAATCTGCAATGCACTATGTTTCGATAATCTCATGCCCATACGTCCCCCCAGTATACGAATGTCCTTACGATCTATAAAATTGTTGGTGATTATAATCCTTCATATTCAGTGTATAGTCATCTAGTATTTTCTTATACTTCTTATAGCCTCTCTCCTTAAGCTTCCCCTCTTCATAGCAAGACTCCACCAGTGCGATACTCTCTCGTAACGCATCGATGGCTAAATCCTTGTAGTTATTCTCCAGATAGAGCTTCAAGTCATTGATTTGTAAGTCGATGGCTTTATGCACCTTGTTTGTAAACATATAATCCCCCTTTGTTTCA
>JBOFIT010000193.1:0-21398 GCA_051650305.1 Cellulosilyticaceae bacterium | reverse complement strand
AAAAAAGTCCTTTATGGAAGAAATGTTGGAGGAATCGACCTTTTCTGGAATAAAGGAACTTTTTTATAATGCTACTGTCTATAACAAAAGGCCCATTGCTTCTGCAATAGGCCCATTTCGTGTCTCTACTTTATTTATTAAGTGAATCTAAAAAACGCATACGTTCTTTTTCTTTCGTTTCTTTTGTAACAGTTGGTTTCATAGAGTTCGCTGCATCTTGCAAGCTATTACTCAAGTGATTCTTACACTTATCGCAAAAGCGTCCTGTACGAATCTTTGCTCCACACTGCTCACAAGTCAGTGCGATTGGCGAATCTGGTGTCACCTCTAAGCGTCCTTCTCTTAAGAAGCCTTGGATCATACCAAGTGTTGCTCCTGTAGCTTCACTGACCTCTTCCATGGTAGCTCCCACATTTTCTCGTAAGTAGGCTTTCACTACTTGGAAAAGTTCTTCTTCTTTTTTCTTACATCTCGGACATATAGGTTTCCCACCTATATACTGAAATACTTTATTACATCGTCTGCATGTCTTTACTTCCATTTTTACTGCGCCCCCTTTGTTGTTGATCTTTAAATGGCTATCCCTACAGTAAATACATAAATCTCCTCTGGATACCACTGTGCTTGATGAAGCACCTTTATGCATTCTAGCACAGTGCTCCCTGTAGTATATATATCGTCAATAAATGCGACTTTTAAAGGATATTTCTTTGGCATTTCTTGTATTATTTTAACTGTTCCTCGAATATTTTGGCGTCTTTCTTCCTTCGTACAGGCTGATTGTGGTTTTGTACCATGGGTTCGCTCCAATACAGAAAGTACTGGTGTCCCCGTTAGGCGACTTATCTCTAGGGCTAAATCCTCCGCTTGGTTAAAACCACGCTGTCCATAGCGATTGGGTGCTATCGGTATCGGTATGAGACACTCTATCTCAAATTTTTCCTTCTCAAGAATCTGACTTACCATCAGCTCTGCATAGCCTCTAGCATACTTACGAATCCCTCTGTATTTCCACCGTAGTATACTTTCTTTATATGCATCTACATAAGGAAACAGTCCTCGAATAGCCGTTATTTTCTCCGGTATCTCATGACAGTAACTACACGTATCTTGAATCACATAAGGTCTCCCACACCTTGGGCACTTCTTCACTTCATCAAGATAACTTTCACAAGCCACACATGTATACACCGCTTTTTCTTTCTGCGGGCGTTCAAGAAGCTTGCCACATATGATGCACTTATCTGGATATAGCCACTGCATAAATTCTTGGCCTGTCATAAGACCACCTTTCTTTTATCTAATGATTAAATGAGTTTTTGTAAATGATACCCCAAACTGGAGTAACGTTCTAACTCTTTATTATTGTCTACCATACGGTTCAAAGTCTCTTTAAGGCCTACACCTACCACCATTTTCTTCGCACGTGTAACTGCAGTATAAAGAAGATTACGACTAAGTAACATCGGTGGCCCACTATGAATCGGTAATACGACTACTGGATACTCACTTCCTTGAGATTTATGAATCGTAATGGCATAGGCAAGTTCTAACTCATCCAATTGTGAGAACTCATATTCTACCGTTTTTTGGTCTTCAAAAGTGACTGTAAGTATTTCTCTTTGCAAGTCAATCGCCGTTACGATACCACTATCCCCATTAAATACCCCTACCCCTTCATCCACTGGCATCCCCGAGGTAGGTGCATATAGTTTCCATGGCGTATTATAGTTATTCTTAATTTGCATGACCTTATCGCCTACACGGAAAATCATCCCTCTATATTCCTTCTCCATCTTAAGGAGTGTCGGAGGGTTTAACGCCTTTTGAAGTGCAGTATTTAACTCATGAACACCTAGTAAACCTTTTCGCATCGGCACAAGCACCTGAATATCGCGAATTTTATCTACTGGGGTAAACTTAGGAATGCGTGTTGTAATCATAGAAACTACTGTTTCTACCACCTGCTCCTGCATACTCCGATTCTGGAAAAAGAAATCTGTGCCTTCGCCATTCATCTCTGGATACTGCCCTTTGTTGATGCGATGGGCATTCATAACGATATCACTTTTACTTGCTTGTCTAAAAATCTGTGTAAGCTTAACCACTGGTATACGCTCACTTTTTATAATGTCTTTCAGTACATTCCCTGCACCTACTGATGGCAGCTGGTCGGCATCACCTATAAGAATCAGTCTCTGCCCTTCTACCACTGCACGTAGCAAGCTGTACATCAAGGTCACATCCACCATGGACATCTCATCAATGACGATGACATCTGCTTCTAGTGGATTCTCTTCATTACGATTAAACATCTGTCTGGTACTTTCTTCCTTTAGATAGCCTATCTCAAGTAAGCGGTGAATCGTCTGAGCTGGATGACTGGTCGCTTCACTCATACGCTTAGCTGCTCGTCCTGTAGGCGCTGCTAGCAGTACTTCTTCACCATTCTTTTCAAGCATATGCAAGATGGCGTTGATGGTCGTCGTCTTACCTGTACCCGGTCCACCTGTCACGACTGTAACACCGTGACTGAGCACATGACGCACCGCTTCTTTTTGCTCTTCTACCAAAGTAATCTCTAGTTCCTTCTCCGTCTGAGCAATCTCTTTTTCAAAATCCATGGTCAAGTTCGGTTCATACAGTGCACCAAGGTCGATGAGTTTTCTTGCGATACTCTGCTCATTGTTATAAAGGTAGCTCATAAAGACACAAGGTCCTTCTGCATAGTTCTTCGTAATGATCTGCTTCCCAATACTAAGTTCCAACACCGCATTCTCAAGCAAGCTTTCATCTACACCTAGTAATTGTCTACCTTCTATAAGAAGCTTCTCCTTTGGCATATAGGTATGGCCACTCAATGAAAAGTAGTTTAGCAGATAAATAACGCCTGTCTTAATACGCTGTGGGTCTTCTCTAGAGATTCCTATCTGTGTAGCAATCTCATCCGCTTTCTTAAACCCTATGCCCAAGATATCCTCTGCTAATTTATAAGGATTAGACTTGATGACTTCCACCGTCTTATCACGATACTTCTTATAAATCTTAATGGCATACGTCGCTGTGATGCCGTACTCCTGAAGCACCATCATCGCTGTACGTAGTTCATGTTGCGCATGGAAGACTTCACTAATCTCCAAAGCCTTCTTCTCTGTAATCCCCTGAATCTGCGCAAGCACTAAAGGCTCATTCTCTATAATTTTAAAAGTATCCAATCCAAAGTGCTTCACGATCTTCTTCGCAGTCTTCGGTCCGATGCCTTTAATGGCTCCTGACGAAAGATAACGCTCAATCCCTTGCACAGTCTTTGGAATGCTCTTTTCATAAGTATCGACCTTAAGTTGCTTTCCATATACAGGATGCACCACAAAACTTCCAACGACCCGTACTTCTTCTCCTGGATGGATGCCTGGCATCGCCCCTACACAGGAAAGTTCCTCACCATCGTAGTCTACTGTACATACCGTATAACCATTTTCTTCATTTTGATAAATAATATCCTCTATGATGCCCTCAATGACAATCTGCTGTTCCACACCTACTCACCATTTCCTTCGTCTTTTCTTAACCTTATTGTACCACTTATCTAAAAAACTATCTACCATCCCACTTATCCCGAACTTGTAACGTTGCATAATCCCTGATTTTTAATGCCTCTACTCAGTAAAAAGGAGCATTGCACATAAATGCAATACTCCCTCTTATTATCTACGACGTATCAGTTCTAAGCAGATTTGTTCATCATCATAATCGATGCTAGCACTGTCAATCATCGACCCTACCAAGCTAAGTTCACATGATTCGCTAGAGTAATCACACTCTCCTGCCAATTCCCAAAAATACTCTTCCATCTCACTTTCACGTGGATTACTAAGCATACGCTGTAAATTATCAATGACCTTCTTCATATGATCAATCGGACATGCCTTAATGGTGATTACTTCATGATCATCTTTCATTTCTATATTTAAGCTAATCTCTTTTGCACGATGTTCTAAAAAAAACGTCGTTAACTCATCTACAATACGAGATACTTTTTTATACTCATGTCTCATTGTGTTTCTCCCTTTTAAATGCATCAATTAACGGTATAAGGAGCATCGCTATAATACCACCAGATAAACCATTGTTATAAAGTACGATACCACCATGGATATCTCCAATATTTAATACTAACGCCGAGTGAATCATCCCCGCGAGCATTCCCCATAAAACACCATACTCCCCAGCTATCGGTGCTAATGTCGTTCCAAACAGTGCTGATATAATAAGGATCGTAGTGCTACCTTCTTTTCCCATAAAAATCATACCTAGTGTAACCCCCAGTATAATAGGTGTTACATTTCTCGGATGCTTACCAAACCCACCAAAGCCTATGACTGTAAGCATCGCCGCAATGACCGGTCCATTTAGCACACCACCTACTGCTTCTATATAGATGATACACAAAATGCCTAGTAGCCCCATATTAATCAAACTCAGACCAAAGCCATCCTGCTTAATGATATCCGTTACCAATCGCCCCGTATGCTTGATAACCTTCCGGTACCCTTTAAAACTCCTATTATTAAAATAATACCCAATTCCTATAAGCGCAAGACTAAATAGGATAAAAAACACATAAACTTTTAAATCTCTCACTTCATAAAAGTTACTACTGCGTTCACTTTCTAGTCCTAAGCCTGACATAATACTGTAAAGAACAATGCCTACAAACCCTGTCGCTGTCCCCATATTATAGAGGCTATACCCCATATGTGTTCCAATGATATGTGCTGAAATTGTTGGCATGATAAAACCTACAAACCCACTAATAATTGCTGTAAGTACAAAAGATAATAATGGGCTTGTATCCACTGCTTGTGTCACAAAACTACTCAGTGGACTCAGTGCGGTCGAAAGCATATTGATAACAATTACATTTTTATAGGGAATGTTATGGTATCTACTATAGGCATAGCCGCCTAGATAAAAAGGCCATATATTCCATAAGTTTTTACCCATAAAAGCAAAGCCACCCAGTAGAAAGAGTGCAGAGATAATCACACCGTTAGGCTTTAATTTCAAGCAGTATAACAATACAAGATTGATAATCATCACAAGTGCTGCATTCATAAAGGCTGCCCCTGTATTTGCTACTTGTAAGTAATCTGTAATCAGTACATCCGTCGCTTCATAAATCTTTACAAGTCCCTCTACAATCTCCATCGGTGTATTACATACAAAGGCAAACAAAAGCATACTGATCGGCAAAATAAGTAATACCTTATACATCATATTAACTTTAGGTTCTGTGGCTAGCTTATACTTCTTCCTGGTTCTCTTATTGATTTCTATTCTTGTCATTTTCTCTCCTTATAAGTTAGTCATCCTATGTTTTATTGCTTTTATTATACTATAAATTTGCCAATTGTTAAACCACTCTGTAATCTACACGCCTATCTCTCAGACTCTATTCTCACTTATATTCTCTCGATAAAAAAACTAGCTCATCCCCTAAAGTATAAGCTAGTTTGCTTTTATTTATCCAATTGCGTTTCTTAGTACTTCTACCTTATCTGTTTGCTCCCATGGTAAGCATACATCTTCTCTACCGAAGTGACCGTATGCTGCTGTTTGCTTGTAGATAGGTCTTCTAAGGTCTAGCATTTTAATGATACCTGCTGGACGAAGGTCAAAGTGCTCTTGTACAAGTTCAGAAAGGCGCTCATCACTTACCACACCTGTACCATGTGTATTCACAAGAATTGATACTGGTCTTGCTACACCGATTGCATACGCTACTTCAATTTCACATTTCGTTGCAAGACCTGCTGCTACAATATTCTTCGCTACATAACGTGCTGCATAAGCTGCTGAACGGTCTACTTTTGTTGGATCTTTACCTGAGAAAGCACCACCGCCATGACTTGCATAACCACCGTAAGTATCTACGATAATCTTACGACCTGTAAGACCTGCATCACCTACTGGTCCACCAATTACGAAACGACCTGTTGGGTTGATGAAGTACTTTGTATTGTCATCTAAAAGCTCTGCTGGAATGATCGGCTTAATCACATGCTCCATAATATCCTTATGAATCTCTTCTTGTGACGCTTCTTCTGCATGCTGAGTTGATACAACAACTGCATCTACTCTTACTACTTTATCATCATTGTACTCTACTGTTACTTGTGTTTTACCATCTGGACGTAAGTAACCTAATGTACCATTCTTACGTACTTCTGTCAGACGACGGCTTAGTCTGTGTGCAAGTGAGATAGGCATTGGCATAAGTTCTGGTGTCTCATCACAAGCGAATCCAAACATCATCCCTTGATCTCCAGCACCGATAGCTGCAATTTGCTCTTCACTCATTGTTCCTTGCTTCGCTTCTAAAGCTTTATCAACACCCATAGCGATATCTGCTGATTGCTCATCAAGTGATACCATTACTCCACAGCTGTTACCATCGAAGCCATACTCTGGCTTATTGTATCCAATCTCATTGATTGTCTCACGTGCAATCTTGTTGATGTCTACGTAACAATTTGTAGTGATCTCTCCCATTACAAGTACAAGGCCTGTTGTTACTGCTGTCTCACACGCTACCCTTGCATTTGGATCTTGTGCGAAAATAGCATCTAATACTGCGTCTGAAATCTGGTCTGCAATTTTATCTGGATGCCCTTCTGTTACTGATTCTGATGTAAATAATCTTTTTGCCATAATATATTCCCTCCTAAGTTTTGAAATTAAGAATGAATTTATGAGGACTAATAAAAAAGAGACCTCATATCCTGAGGCCTCTTATAAACTTACGTTATAACGCATCCTCATCTTACAAGCATATAAATATACTTGTGGGAATTGGCACCATACTAACTGCTATAGCTGGTTGCCGGGTTTCACAGGGCCCGATCCCTCCACCTCTCTGGATAAGAATTATTCTTAATTTATGTTGTTGTCTGTTTCATTATATACAACACTGACATCTTTCGTCAATGTTTTTTTACATTACTTTTTCACAAGTGTCATCTGTTGGTACATCATTTCTGCAAGTCCAATACCACCTGCTTCTACGAATTCCTGACATTGTGCTTCTACTAATTGGTCCTCAAACATCTCTTCATAATCGCCTTTCGGAATGAGCGGTTCACCAATTTCAATGCTTTTTTTCATCTGCTTCATAATACTTGTAAGCATATAGTGCTCCACTTGCTTACAGGCTTCTCTTAATTCTTCTTGGTTTTGGTTATCTTGAGCCTTCTGAAGTGCTTCTTCAAAACCTTTAACTTCTGTCACCTCATTGACGATGCCCATTTTCTCTGTAAGTGGTACTGCATTACTGATACCTGTTATCATACCTTCACCACCTCTTATACACGCTTAAGCTCATTGGCTTGCTGAAGCATTGTATCTACTGTTTTAATCGCAGTTGAATTAAGCTCATATGCACGTTGTGCGACGATTAAGTTTACCATCTCATCTGCTACTTGAACATTCGATCCTTCTAAGTACCCTGATTTAATGGTACTACGGACAATGGTATCGTCTTCAACTTCTAGTCTTGCTTCACCCGATGCTGGTGTCTCTCTATACAAGTTGCTCCCCAACGCTTCTAAACCTTCTACGTTAGAAAACTGTACCACTGCCAACTGTGCAAGATCAATACGTACACCTGTGTCAGCTTCTGTATAGAAGATGGCACCATCTTGTCCAATAATAAGGTGGTCAATAGGTACTGTCGTATCTACCACGATAGGCTCGCCTTCTGTGGATAGTACAGGATGCCCATCTGTTGTAACGAGGGCGTAAGTCTCTTGGTCTACCATTGAAAATCTAAAGTTTCCATCTCTTGTATATGCTACATTTTCACCATCTAAGACACTGAAGAATCCTTTACCTTGAATTGCTAAGTCTGTAGATGTACCTGTTTGTTGAAGAATCCCTTGTGTATGCATCTTACTCGTAGCCCCTACACGTACACCGTGTCCTACTTGTAAAGCACTTGGTCTTTGTACCCCTGGCACATTCGGTTCATCCATTTTTTGATAAAGTAAGCTCTTAAAACTTACTGTTTCTTTCTTGTAGCCTGCTGTATTGACATTGGATAAATTGTTAGAAATAGTATCCACATTCATTTGTTGTGAAGTCATTCCTGACGCCGCCGTCCATAATGCTCTCATCATAACTTTCTACCTCCTATACTCTTGCAATCTCATTAACTGCCTTTCCAAGTAGGTTGTCATGCACTTGTATCATTTTCTGACTTGCTTCATAAGCTCTAGATACTGAAATCATATCTACCATTGCTGTTACAGGATTGACATTTGATGCCTCCATAAAACCTTGTATGAGTTTCCCTTCAAATGGCACACGTTCACCATCGCTTTGTAAGAGGTTATCATCTATCTTACGTAAGCTTCGTGTATCTGCAAAATTAGCAATATCTAATTGATCCACTATTTCACCATTTAAGACTACTTCGCCTTGCTCACTAATCTTTAGGTCGCCCCCTTGGTCTAAGAAGTCTTCCCCTATCTCTACTTGGCCATTTTGTCCTATAACAGCATAGCCTTCTTTTGTAACAAGCATCCCATCAGCAGTGATACTAAATTTACCATCTCTTGTGTAGGCCATACCTGCGGGTGTTTCTACTACAAAAAAACCATCCCCTTGTATAGCTATATCGACAAGTCCATCCGTTTTCACAAGAGACCCCTGTGAAAATTGTGTATAGACTTCATCCACACGTACCCCTAATGACATACGTCCGATAGGCCCATCTGGTGTGGTATTGCCACCACCCATTTTGCTCATAAGCACTTCTGGAAAAGATGATATGACTACATCGTCTTTTTTATAGCCTGCTGTATTCACATTGGCTAGGTCATTTGAAATAACATCCATTTTCTTGGCTTGTGCATTCATTCCTGTTGCCGCTGTATAAAGGCCTCTGATCATTAATATCCCCCTTTTGAGTATGCATACTCTATAAATAGCCCAGTTCCGATAGCTACACACGATACGGCATCGTCTGCTATAACCGCTTGAATCCCTATTTTTTCTGTGATCAATTTATCTAAACCATAGATAAGGCTACCACCACCTGTAAGCACGATACCTCTATCCGCTATATCTGCTGCTAACTCTGGTGGTGTGACTTCTAAGACGGCATGAACTGCATCAACAATATCATCGACAGATTCGGCCAATGCCTCAAGCATTTCTTCTGAAGTTAATACGATATTTTTTGGTAAGCCAGTCACGAGATTTCTTCCGCGTACGTTCATTTCTGCTGGCACTTCTCTTTTATAAGCACTTCCGATATTGATTTTAATCTCTTCAGCAGTACGTTCACCGATAAGCATACTATGCTTCTTACGTACATAACGCATAATGGCATCATCAAAATTATCCCCTGCAACTTTGATTGATTTTTTGACAACTGCACCACCCAGGGAGATGACAGCAACGTCTGCTGTCCCACCACCAATGTCTACAATCATACTTCCACAAGGCCTACTGATATCAATACCAGCACCAATGGCTGCAGCAATAGGTTCTTCTATAATTTCTACACGTCTAGCACCTGCTTGTCTTGTAGCATCTTCTACTGCACGTTGCTCCACCTCTGTCACCCCACTTGGAACGCATACTGCAATACGTGGTTTGATCAGTCTATTGCCTATGGCTTTATGAATAAAATATTTAAGCATTTTTTCTGTTGCATCATAGTCATCTATAACACCACGTCGAAGTGGTCTAATGGAGGTAATATTTGCCGGTGTTCTTCCGATCATTGCGTGAGCTTCCTCGCCTACAGCGATAAGTTCATTAGTCTTTGTGTTGACAGCTACAATAGACGGCTCTTGAAGTACAATGCCCTTACCTTTTATATAGATGAGTACAGATGCTGTTCCTAAATCAATTCCTATATCTGTGCCTCTTCCAAAAAACATATTGTCTCCTTTTCTATCCTGTATATTTTCATCTATTTTTGTCATATTTTCATAGTTATTATTACTCATATTATACATGAGCCTTAGTTAGATTGCAAAAATTTTCTTTACTTCAAACATTTAAAAATATCCCCATTAAAATCCCCTAATTTAAAAGGCTATAGCATCACATACTATAGCCCCTTTTACCCCATCTATTTCATTAATCCTGAATACTTTTCCTTGGTCGCTAACCCACCACGCAAGTGGCGTTCTGCCTTATTCAGTTCTAAGACCTTTCTGGCCTCCATGGCAAGCTTTGGATTAATTTTTTCTAATCGTTCTGTAACGTCTTTATGGACCGTACTTTTACTGATACCAAATTTCTTGGCGGTTTCCCTTACAGTAGCATTTGAATGAATGATAAACTTTGCAGCTTCTATGGCTCTTTCTTCGATATAAGTTTTCAAGAAAAGGCCCCCCTTAACACAACTCTTGATTAATAGATATGCTAAGAAGTCCTCATTTATACCGAAAATATAAAGTAGACAAGCCAAAAAAGTACATCTTTTTTATTTATTTGACGAATACCCTGTCTCCCTAAAAAAGACGCACAAAAAAGGCTTCGATGGTTATATTTCGAAGCCTTCTTTTGTATAGATTTTATTCTTGGACATGTCCCATATCAACACCTGCTACATCTTCGTGGAAACTAAGAATTGTAGTTGGGTCGATGACATTACCCTCGTGTTTTACTTGCATATACACGTTGTATGATAAGTCAGCAAATGGACCTGTACCATTACCTACTGTACCAATCACTTGTGATGCATCTACAACTTGTCCAAGCAAGTCTTTATCTGCTTTTCCACCTTGTAAGCCAATCTCTGCTGTATAGCCATTACCTAAGTCCATAACGACTACTTGCCCTACATTACCTACAAGTTTTGTACTCTCAAGTGTCGTAGAATCTTCGACGATATCTACAATCGTACCTTTAGCTGGTGCTTTAACGCCTTCGCCTTCTTTAGCTGAGATACATACCCCGTAAGTACGCATTGTTTGTTGTAATGCTGTACTGAACCAGTGCTTTGTGGTATCGTCTCTAAATGGTACGATGACTTCGCCTGCTACTGGCCATCCAAGAGTATCCCCTTCTGCAAAATAAGGTACTTCTACTTCAGATGCTGTAGTAGAGCTAAAAGTCTCAGATGTAAGTTCTTCTTCATCTACGACTTCCTTTGTGCCTTCTGGCATCGCTTCTTCAGATGCTACTTCACCTGCTACCTCTTCTTCTACGTCTGTCTTCTCTACAACTTCTCCAGAGATAATGGTTACATCATCTTCTGTTTCTGGTAGTACTGCTACATCTGAGCCACTTACATCTTGAGCTTGTACATAAGGATCTTGCTCTTTGCTTACTGGATTATCTTTTCCGGTAGTCAAAAAGACTGCTGTGATCGCTCCAATACTTACTGCTCCTACTGCTAAATAAAATCCATATTTCTTGGTAAAGTCTTTAAATTTGTTCATATTCATATACTTTACACCTCCGACGACTAGATTGTCGCCAGAGATAATTCTTTTTATTCAAAATAAATTATTTTTTTAATAAATTATTTATGAATCGTTACATCCGTATAGTAATGCTCAATAATTTCTTTATAACTACGCCCTTCTAAAGCCATCCCCGCTGCTCCATTCTGACTAAGCCCCACACCATGTCCTGTACCAGCTGTTTTAAATACCAGTTGCTCTCCCTCCACATACATGGTGATTGCAGCTGAGGATAACTGAAAGAGATTTCTAAACTCTTCTCCAGTTAAAAGCACATTACCTATTTGTAAGCTTTCTATATAGCCCGCTTCATCTCTCTGTACAATTTGTATTTGATTTTCTATGTATGCTGCATCTACCACAATTTCAGGATACGCCTTCTGTAACTTCTGAGCGACTTCTGTTTTTGGAAGCTTCACCTCACTGACATTCTTATCATAAGGACTTTCCACCGGTTTCAAATAAGGCACATCTATGTTATAAAGCCCTAGCGCATCCCTCGTCTTACCTGCACTTTCTTTGTGATAGACAGGCTCTATGGGTTCTTCCTTATAAAAAACAACTTCTCCCTGTGTACCATACGCCGCTGATTCATACGTCTCATAAATCTCTTCGAAGTCATCCTTCCATAGGTTCTCCATCTCTTCTTTACTCATTTTCCCCAGTCCATTCTCTTCAACAATGCCTAATTCACGTCTTAGCATATACGTCCTTACGATGACTGCCTGTGCTTTGATGGCTTCTATCGGGCTACTTGGTGGAATGACTTTTGCCAATGTCTCGATGACTTCCTGCTCACGGTAATCATCCATCGGCTTTCCTTCTGGTGCTCCCACACCTCCTGGCTGCAGATTCGCTCGCTGCACACTTTCTAATAACGCTGGACTATAAAAACCTCCTGCTAGTACAATCACTGCTGGCAATAAGATCATGCCTGTTATTATGATCCCTATCCACATGAGTAATTTTTGTTTCATTTAATCCCCTCCTCGTCTACTCTTCCTAGGTACTCTCTACTTTTTAAGTATATGAAAAAAAGACAAGTTTATGCTTGTCCTTTTAGAAGCAGATATGAATCCCTAGCATGACGAGGATGCTGGTACACATCACCGTTAATATAAGTTTAACTGACTTTAGGTCCTTCATCAAAAAACCTCCATACTTTGTTTTCTTAAAGTATGGAGATTTTTTCATTTTTTATTCACTTAGTTTGGTAATACCTTAATAATTAAGGTGCATAAATCCCCATAAGTGATTTGTCTTTGCGGATTCACGTTATCAATAATACCCAGTGCGTAGGCCTTCGCCACGCTCTCTCTGTACTTGGTACTCACGCCACTGAAATTGCCTGAAGCTTGCTGTACACGATAGCCCGTCTTCATCTCATACAATCTGACTGCCCCATGGATAGCTTGCTCCTCTGTCACTGCGCCACCTGCTTCTACATATAGTTTTGTCAGGCGTGCTTTTTCTTTCGTCCCGTCACTTACATAGCCGTCCAGGTCGATTTCTCTTTGCCCATGTGCAAGACCTAACATCAATTGGATGTATTGATTGCTATAGACACTCGTATTTTGCTTATAGTAAGTGCCGAGCTTTGGTATATGATAGTTCGCTAAAAGCTGCTGCATCGCATAATTAATATCCTTAATCTCATGGTAGGTATCCATACGATAAAGTGCATAAATCCCCGGTCTTGTACTACGATAACTTAAGTACGTCCCTTCTGGTCTTGTCTGCACCATATGTCCTGCTTCTAACCAATCACCTTTGCTATAGTCATAACTATAAGTCTTATACGTATTTCTTTGGTAACTTGTAGGATTCTCTAACTTCAAGCATACATCAATAGGTGCATCGAAGTAGGTGAGTTTTTGCTTCCCTGCGTTCTTTGCATTCACTGTGATACTAAGTGCCTCTCCGCTTTCTACAATATGTGGATAAGGCTTCGCTAAATCACGTAAATCATACGCAAGCATCGTCTCAAACTCTACAATCACTTGGTCTTTCGCATCTACCTTCTGAAGCTTATAAGCTAATGCTGATGCTGGTATTTCATAAATACCTCTATTGGTAATGACTTCTAACTCCATACGTTGCCCCACAAGCGCTTGCACTACCGATACAGGTAGAATCGCACGTCTGATAGTGGCATCATAACGTCCTTTGTAAAGCGTCATATCAATAGTGTAGAAGTACTCATTAGTCGTAACGATATCCGTAATGACACCTTGTGCATCCACAATCTCCCATTCCCAGATACCATTATTATAACTTTCCTCTACTTTATCTGGATAGATGACGACGTTTTCATTTTCACCACCGTCGTACTCATCATCTGTCTTCTTCGTGAATATACGCACCCACTTAGAGTACTCTGACTCTTTGGATAGCTCTTTGTTAATTTCACTATCTGATATGGTGACTCTCGCACGCACTTTAAAGTAATAAGGTCGATTCGGTAGCAACTTATTATGCTTTGCGATGACTTTAGCCAGAAAATCTACACTGTCTTTACTTCCAAGTGCATCTGTCACCGTCACCACGGTGCTATCTTCGAATGCTACATTATCTGCAAACATAATGTCATAGGTATAGAACTTCTTCATAGTACCTTCTGTCTGCACACCTAAGTCATCAGGATTTTTCATCCACTCAATGGTAATGTAGTCAGAACCCACTGGGTCGTATTCAAGCCCTAAGTCTTTAAGGCTTTGTTTGGATGCTGGACCTAGACCACGTGGTACATCAGGCACAGCCAATGGATCTGTACACCCTGTATCTGGCGTGCTCCACTCTGATACTAAACTACCCTTTTTCTGTTTAGCTCTTACCCACACATTATAGTAGGTCTCTGGGAATAGTCCACGAATTGTCACGCGTGCTGCTTGCCCATCCACAAAGTAATACATATTCTTACTGGGATCATGAAGCTTTACATCATCTACGCTAGTAAATTTCCATACTTTAGCTTTCTCTGGGTCATCTCCTATGCTGTAGCGAAGTTCATAATCAAAGTCTCTATTATACGTCCACTCTACATCTAACGAATGATCTGTTTCATCCACTACTTCAATAGTTGGTGCTATCGGTTTTGGCTCAATAGGTGGAAAATCTGTAAGGGTCGTTCCCATCACATAGCTTGGAAAACTCTGCGCTACTTTTACCCCGTCTATCATACGGTATGCACGTAGCATAATGATATAACGTGTGTTTGGCTTAAAGCTCTGTCCATCGTTTGTCGTATGATTAATCTCTTGCTCTAGCCATACATTATAATGTGCCGACTCTATCTCAGTACGTTCCTTAGGCTGGATACCCTCCCATAGAAGCCCTGAATTCTTGTCGTCTTTCGCAACATCTTTCATCCATTTCTCGATGCTTACACCATTTAGCCTACTATACAACGTATCATAAGTTTCCACTGCTACTTCATACTGCACATCTTTTCCTAAGGTTAAAAAACGACTGTAGTAATGCTCCATTGGTAACTTTCCAATGATATCTTCTATCGCGTCTTTTTGTCTACCATAAAGTCTTATCACTTCCGCAGCATCTTGAGGCTTAAATCGTATAGGTTTTTCGCCATCATTGGCTACTTTATAAATAATGCTTGCCCCTGTTTCTGCTAGTAGCATCTCCGCTTCATCTTCTTGATAGATTTTAGGGTTATTCGCAAGTATCTCTGCCCATAGCGTTGCCCACTCAATCGTCATTGCAGTTTCAGTCACTGAATCTTTTTTGATACCTAGTGGTGGTTTCCCCATAACTGATGGCTTTGTGATATTACCATTTTTGTCAATAGTAAGTCCTACAACTGTTGGTTGGGATGCCACATACGTGTCCCCACCTGGTATACGTTTCTTTGCTACTATTTTGATATAATAGGTTTTATTTTTCTTAATAGGTTCGCCATTGGCATCCTTTGTAAGTTGCCACTTCATCCCTATGATTTCATCTTCTTTCTGATGCTGTCCTATAAGATGTGTCGTGTCACCTTCTACGATACGCTGATTTTCTACTACAAGTCCCTCATATGTAGGCTTGCTTACTTCATCAAAACTTTCACCTATCCATAAGTCATACACCAAGTCATAATCTACCACTTGTTTCTTCGGATCTTCTTGACTTGGTTTTTTAGGTGCATCCCACACAACTTGAATATAAGGCTCTGGCGTAAATGCTGCATGAAAGGTTCTTGCTATAAACTTAGAATCTTTCCAGTTTACTTCATCATCAAAAGCTATTTTATCTCCTGTCACCAGATACTTTGCTCTTTTAATCGCATTATTTTCTGCCAACTCTTTGATATAAAGTTCAGGAACTTTAGGACTATAAGGTGGCACTACTTCAAATATCGGTGTATAAATCACAATATTGCTATAGATTGGTTCCTTTTGGTCCTTAAAGTAAAAGGCTACGCGAAATTCCGTTTCTACCTCTGGTCGGTCTACTACAATATGAGTCATATGGTTAACAGCCGAATCAATATTGTTTTTTTCTGCTATTGTTTCAAAGTCCCCCCCTTCCCCTTTAGGTCTAGCTTCTGCTACTACACGTTCAAGGCCACTTCCAAAGGCCTCTGTCTGGATAACACCCCATACAAGTTTCAAAGACGTTGCACTCATAAGCTCAATAGCTAATGTAATAGCTGTCATACCTGATACAACTTTAGGTCCTTTTGCATCTGTATGTGCATTTGTATAGATGCCAAGACTTTTATCAATAATGGGCTCTACAAACAAGCTATACTTCGCCCTTGGATCAAGTCCTTTTATCGTATACTCCACATAAGTTCTACCATTTTTAACTACTTTTAACTTCTCTGCCTCTTGTGCTGTAATTGTTTTTTCAGATGCTTTTGGCTTTGCTTCTAAAATGGCTTTTTTTGTCTTATGCAAGCCTTTTTCATCTTTAATGTAGTAAAGTTTATAGTCCATATTAGGGATGTATTCCCATGTTACTTTCAAGCCTTCCTCAGCTGTCGTAACCTTTGTATTAAAGTCTGTCACAACGGTCAGCTTTTCTTCATTCCGTGTAGACCATACTTCATATTTTTCTTGAATACCATTAACTTCTCTATAATGTGAATGTCCTGCTAGTACATAAACCTCATACTTGCCACCACTCTTAACTTTCTCACTTGTAGCTATTCCATTTATGTAGAATTGTGTCTCTGGACCTATCTTAAATGTATTGATATTTCCTAAGTTTTTGGTTTCCATTATCTTTGTTGGCATGGACCCATTTCCAAACTCTTTTACCTGTACTTTATAGAACTCTACTTCATGTAATTCATTGCCATCTGTTGCTTTGCTCTCTGGTGCCTCCCAAGCTATTTCTATCGTAGGGTGAAGGATTTCTTGCGTTGTATTATAAGTATGTGTTAGCTCTTCTCCCGTAAGTCGTATACCCGCAATACCATTTTGTGAGTTGGCATATACTGTATTAGGAAAGATGGAGGCCACTAAAGCCACCACCAATCCCCATGCTATTTTTCTTTTATGCTTCATAGTGCCCCCCTTAATTCGGCATGATTTTCACAAGCATCTTCAGTAATTTCTCTGTCGTTAATGCCTCTGTTGGTAAGATGCGTCCACTTGCGGTATCCACTACCTTAAGTTGTACCGCTGCCTGTATATATGGTCTATAGGCTGGTTGGAACGCCATAATATTTGACACTTTATTATTATTTTGAATCACGATTGAGCTAATTGGCTTGTAATACATCTTTTCATAGCTTTGCATCACCACATAAAGTGTTTCATCCATACGCATGGTCTGATATATATTCTGTGGCATGACCAATTGAATCCCTCTGTTTTGAAGTGCTAGTACGGGATCTGCATCACGTTTAGCTCCTATCATTCTTGCCATTGTGCCATAAAATTGTTGTTTCGTTACATACTGTTGCAGTCCATACTGATCAAAGGTGAAAAAGTCTGCTAAATAATACTTTTGAATGAGACTTTCTGCCCCTGGTATGTTTGGCACTGTGATACTCACGCCTTTTCGTCCAGTAAACACATAGGTTCCTAATCGTGAGGCTTCTACACCGTAACCACCCATTGTCTGGAAAGCATACTGCTTCTCCCATGTAGATGCTGCATAGTAGGCCTCTACTGCTGTCTCTTCTGTCTTTGCTACGATAAGCATCGGTGCCTGAATAACACCTAACTCCTCTGAGCCATCGTTAATAGCTCTTAGAATGCGCTTTACTTCATATTGATGTTCATCTTGAATCCACTTGATTTCATCTTCTATAAATCCTTTAACCTTCTCTTCTCTAAAGGTTCCTCTGTCCATTTCATTATCCAATACTTTAATGAGTCTTTCTCGCCCTTTAGCGATGAGTTCAAGTAAAGCAATCATGATATCTTCTTCTACCACAAAATCTTCGGTATCTGAGTAGATGATTTCCATGTTGATTGTGATTTCTGGTGTAACCGTCTTGTTTCCCTGTATCGTTTGTTTGCTTGGCGATTGTATAAATGACATGCCTATGTAATAATCTTTAATATCTTTTTCTTTCACATATTGGTCGGCTTCTCTGATTTCTGCATTATTTAAGAATGTATTGGCTCTTACATACGCACTGAAGTCTTCTAGCTCTACTTGAAGCATCTTATTATTTTTTTGGATAAGTTTTGCCATAGATGCTGGGAAGTAGTAATACACATCTCTTTCAAATTCTAGCGTTTCTAAACTATACGTACCATTTCCCCCCAGTAAACCTCCTAGATATGCTTGACGGTATTTAAAGATGCCCCTAGCACCTGTGCTATCTGAAAGCCAGTATGGGTTATTCTTTAGCTTTTCTGTTTCTCTATCATACTGTTCTAAGTACTCTTTGTATTTATCTTCCTTGTCTTGCTCATCTTCATCAAAGTCTGTGCGAAAGCGTACTTTATCTGAGTAAGCTGAGTAGGCATCTTTTGGCTTGGTCTTATCCACGATACGCACTCTTACGTCATAGGATGTGCTATGCTTAAGTCCTGTGATCTTATAGGTAAACTTAATATAGCGCTCATCAATAGGTTTCTTTTCTTGGTACTTCGCTTCATACTCTCTATTGTCTTCAAATTTATTGGCAGTATAGTACTTAGGGTCTTTCTCTCCCTTAATGTCAATTTCAAAATCATAATCTGTGCCTAATACCCCACTTGCTGGTACAGGTGCCCAGAAACTTATGATAACTTGATCTGTGGTTTTATCGTCATCAACCTTGGGCCTTTCTACTTTCAGCTCTATTGGTTTATCTATCGGATCTGTCGTAACAGGTACCATGATAAATTCTGAACGTAGCTCTTTTCCATCTACCTTATGTACTGTACGCACATAGTAATAATAAATCGTATTAGGAAACATATCTGTATCCGTATACGTAAAGGCTGCTACACTTTCATTACTATCAGGTAATGTTTGCTCACCTACTGCTGTCGATTGCTTAGGATTTAAATCTTGGAATCCATTCACTACTGTATTGTACCAACGAATAGACTCTTTTTTCTTATCTATCTCATACACTTGCGCCTTCTTAGGTGCCTTAGCAATCTCTGCTGCACTTTTATCTGGGTCATCCCATTCGCCTAGTCCTGCATCTGTAGTGCGTACAAGTTCATAATAAATGTCGCCTTCCTTATACTTTTCAAACTCACTTTCAGTCCAATGTACATAGACTTTTTCATCTTCATTTCTAGGTCCTACTGCCCAAAATTCAGTTGGTGCAGAAGGTACTTTATCTTCTGGAATTGGCGGTAAACTATTAGTATCCGTCGTAAATGTCACATACTCTGTGTAAAGTGAATACATGTTTTCAAGTACTTTACCTTCTTTGAAACGTTCTACCCTTACACGTACTACCACATAATACGGCGTATTAGGGTCCAGACCTTCTACTAAAAGCTTGATTTCTTCTTTCTTACCTGTATCTTTATCCTTATTCCCATATCTCTCAGCATCAATACGGATGATCCCACCATCTCTTAATTCTTCTATATAAGTCTTTGCCGCAGTACTCTTCATCGGCTGCTTGAAGTCTATTTTATCTCCTTTTTTATTGGGTAATGGAATTGCATTACCAAAGTCTTTATAGGTTAGATTTTGGTCTTGATAAATATAAACTTCATAATTCCTACGGTTACGTGCTTCTAGTTCTGTATATCCTGCTGCATTTGGATCAGTAAGCTTAATCCCTATCGGATCAAACATATAACGTATATAAGGTTCTAAATCCACTCCTGTAAAGCTAATCTCACCCTTATAATCTTTATTTGCTGATGCATCCACTGCTTTTAAGTCTTCTGGAGCTGGAATAATATTACCACTGATATCAATAGCTAGTGGCTTCGCCTTTGACTTACTACTGTTTACAAGCTCCTTGTCAATTTCATAGACTGTACGCATTTTAAAGTAAAAAATGTTTGGTATCGTATAATCTAATCCACTTTTTTCTTTAATTTCCTTATCTCCTACACCAAAATGCGGATAGGTTTCTTCACTTAAGTACTTATCTGGCATCTCTAAGTTTTCCCAGTTATACTTTTCTCTTTCGTCTGCGATAAGTTCCTTTCTTTTCTTAAGAACAATTCCCTCTGCTCTAAAAAGTTTATCCTCTTTACTGTAAGATAAGATTACTTCACTTTTAGGCTTTGTAGGATCTTTACTATCCTTATGGTCTATCATCTTAATGACGTTATCTTCCTTATATACCTTGAAAACTTTTACTATTTCGTCAAACTCTTCTAATTGACTTCCTTCATTGATGAATAATTCATAATAAAGTGGTCCTTTATCTAATAAATCGTGCAAAGCTTTATCTGCCGGTGCCTGCCATGTGATATTCACACCTACTGCCTCTGCTTCTCCTGATGTGGGGTCATTCTCATTTGGAATAACATAGGCCTTTTCCACCGATATGATTTCCGAATACGGAGCAATTGCTTGATTATCTAAGTTACACTCTACTATCTGTGAGCGGTATTGATAATTGACATTCCCTATATTAACACCTACATGATAGTATTCCAGCCCTGTTCCTTTATCTACTGTCATTAAGATACGCTCATACATATTTTTATAAGTATTTGTCTGTAGAGGCACCGTGTTTTCTCTATTATAGATAGAGTACTTAAGGGTAGTATCTTTAATAGGATACGGCTTAATATCAAATGTAATTTGGTCTGCACTTGTTTTTAAGATATCGTACTTTATGTAAGTATGCCCAGTTAAAGCAGTGGACGTCTGTGTCCCTTTAATAGAATTAAATACACCGCCTTTAAGTGTCAAGGTACTCTTAACAATCATCCCGTCTTTTAAGCCTTCCCATACATGCTCTACATCTCTTACTTTTTGACTACTAATATAGACTTCTAGTTGATTATTACTTAGATTTTTTACTACCTCACCTTTCTGTCCTGTGTGATCACCAGTAGGTCTGATGTTAGCATTTTCTTTCATTTGGAACTCCATACGATAAGGTGTATTCACATCTAAATACTGTGGCACTAACTGAAGTTCTGCTGTCACTCCTTCACATTCCTCAATCTGACCCGCCGTGGCATTGACCAACTTTGGTGCTTCAAATCCGACTACGATACCTGGTCTTTCACCTGCATTATGCTTCTTGAAGCCATCTAGAGTTGGTTGATTCTTTGGAATATAGGGAATTCTTTTAAGTGATGCGAGTGTCATCGCATCACTGTTCTCAATATATTTATCTATCGTCATCGTTTGATCAATTAGCTGCAGTCTCTTTAGCTCAGCTAATAAATCCCCTATGTCTTTCTTTTCTCCATCCGTTAATAAATGCGTCGGAGTTACTTGCATCTGTGAGAGTCCTTTGAAAATATAGCTCACATAGTTTTTAGCCGTACCCGTTCCCCCCTCACGATAAGACAATGAGAAAGGAATAAC
>JBOFIT010000192.1:0-5561 GCA_051650305.1 Cellulosilyticaceae bacterium | reverse complement strand
CCAGGATCAAACTCTCGTTAAAAAGTTTGTCATCTGACAATAATTTTTGTGCTATTAGTTAGCACTGACTTTTGAGTACATGTACTCAATGAATCGACTGGTCTATTGGTTGTTATTTTATTTTCAATGTTCATCGTGTGTCGCTGTGACACAAGAAGTATCTTATCATACTTGTTTACTTATGTCAATAACTTTTTGCATTTTATTTTTCACCGCTTGTCCAGCGACTTAGAAATAAAATGGCGGAGAAGGAGGGATTCGAACCCTCGCGCCGGTTAACCCGACCTATACCCTTAGCAGGGGCACCTCTTCGGCCAACTTGAGTACTTCTCCGAATTAAAGTTATTTTATTAAGTTGCCTTGTGTTGCTATTTCCTCAAGGCAAAATCTATGATACCAGTAAATTTGATATACGTCAACCCTTTTTCTCTTTTTTATTTATTAATTTCAAGTCTCTTTCTTAGACCTCTTGTTTATCAAGGGTTTGGTGGTTTTCTATCTATTGATTAATTTACACTTAGATTGTACTACTTCCTTTATTACCTACCTTTTAGTTCAAGGTTTCTCTCATTTCTACAAGAAAACAGCAGCACTATCCCGTAGAATAGTACTGCTATTTTGTAGTTGGAATTATTGGTTCGTTGATTATAAAGCTTTGAAAATATTTACCCTCATGTTCTCTCTCTGTGTTGTTATTTGCACATCTTATATGTTTTATATAAGATCTATAGAGTTTTCCTTGAGAAATAATAATATTTTCATTTTTATCATATCATTTTCTTATTTATTTGACAACCTACCTCGTTACTAAATCTTTACAATAAAAAAGGCCGCATAGTTGCGACCTTTCTATTATTCTTCTATGCTAATTTGCTCTTCTGATTCACCAAGTCCATCATCTGCTACTTTAGCAATACATACAACTTGTACACCCTCATCTACATTGATGAGTTTAACACCTTGTGTATTACGTCCTACAGATGAAATCTGGCCAACTTGAATACGAATAATAACACCTTGTGATGTAATAAGAAGTAGCTCATCTGTATCACTTACAGATGTAATACCTACTACATTACCTGTCTTTTCCGTAATTTTATAAACTTTGATTCCCTTACCACCACGTTTTTGAGCACGGAATTCTTCTATTTGTGTACGCTTACCAAGTCCTTTTTCTGCTACTGCTAGGATTTGTTCGCCTTCTTTTGGTACTGTTGCTCCGATTACTTCATCATCAGCAGCAAGTCTAATAGCACGTACACCTCTAGCTGTTCTACCCATTGGACGAACATCTGTACCATCAAACATGATACCTTTACCTTGTTTTGTACATACAAGGATAGCGTCTTCTTTAGTCGTCTCATATACGCCCATAAGTTCATCTTCATCTACAAGATTTAAGGCAATAAGACCACCTTTACGGATGTTCTTGAATGCGCCTAGATCTGTTTTCTTAATAAGACCCTTCTTCGTAATCATTGTTAAGAATGTAGATTCTTCTTTCTTCTCATCTACTGGGATAACTGCACTAATCTTTTCATCTTTATCAAGTTCTAGTAAGTTAATAATCGCCATACCACGTGCTGTTCTTCCTGCTTCTGGTATACGGTATGCCTTAATACGGTATGCCTTACCTTTATTTGTGAAGAACATGATATTGCTTAAGTTACTTGTGGTAAAGAGCTGCTCGATAAAGTCTTCCTCAATTGTATTTACCCCAATAACACCTCTACCACCACGATTTTGGTTCTTGTAAGTGTCTAATGGAATACGCTTGATGTAGCCTAAGTGTGTGATTGTCACAACTACTTGCTCTTCATCAATAAGGTCTTCAATATCTATTTCATCATCTGAGTGTGTAATCTCTGTACGTCTTGTATCTGCATACTTTGATTTAATCTCAACAATCTCTTCACGAATAACACTATATAACTTATACTCACTTTCAAGAATAGATCTAAAATATGCAATACGTGCTAGTAACTCTTCGTATTCTGCTTCTAACTTCTCTCTTTCAAGTCCTGTAAGTGCACGTAATCTCATATCTACGATAGCTTGTGCCTGAATTTCTGATAAGCCGATTTGTTCCATAATCTTTTCTTTAGCTTCTTGTACAGTCTTTGATGAACGAATAAGAGAAGTAATAAGATCAATTTTATCTAATGCCTTTCTTAAACCTTCAACAATATGTGCTCTTGCTTCAGCTTTGTTTAAATCAAACTGTGTACGTCTTGTTACTACTTCTTTTTGATGTTTTAAGTACTCTTCAAGAATTTGCTTGAGGTTAAGTACTTTTGGCTCATTATTTACAAGCGCCAACATATTGATACTAAAAGTATCTTGAAGTTGTGTGTATTTGTACAACTGATTCAAAATAACAGATGCATTTACATCGCGACGAAGTTCAATAACGATACACATACCGTCACGGTCTGATTCATCACGAATATCTGTAATACCTTCTACTTTTTTGATTTTTACAAGTTCTGCAATTTTCTCAATGAGCTTAGATTTATTAACTTGGTATGGAATTTCTGTAATAACAATACGAGACTTTCCATTAGCCATCTCTTCGATTTCAGCTCTTGCCTTTACTTTAGCTTTACCACGACCTGTACGGTATGCTTGTTCGATGCCATATCGTCCTTGGATAATAGCTCCTGTTGGGAAGTCTGGTGCTTGGATAATCTCCATAAGCTCTTCTATTTCGGTCTCACGCACTTCATTTTCTTCATTAGTTCCCATATAGTTATCAATCATCTTAATAACGCCATCAATAACTTCACCTAAGTTATGTGGTGGGATATTAGTTGCCATACCTACAGCGATACCTGAAGAACCATTTACTAGTAAGTTTGGAAATCTTGCTGGTAATACTATTGGCTCTTTTAAAGATTCATCGAAGTTAGGTCTGAAATCAACAGTTTCTTTATCTGTATCTTGAAGCATAGACATCGCCATACGGCTCATTCTAGCCTCTGTATAACGCATAGCCGCAGCGCCATCACCATCGATGTTACCAAAGTTACCATGACCGTCTACAAGAGGATATCTTGTAGAGAAGTCTTGTGCCATACGTACCATCGCATCATAAATAGATGAGTCACCATGAGGGTGATACTTACCCATAGTATCACCGACAATACGCGCTGACTTTCTGTATTGTTTGTCTGGCCCTAAGTTAAGTTCGTCCATAGCAAAAAGAATTCTTCTATGAACAGGTTTTAAGCCATCTCTAACGTCTGGAAGGGCACGAGAGACAATTACACTCATGGCATAATCTATATAAGATTTTCTCATTTCATCCTGTATGTCTACAGTAATGATTTTGTCGTAAGTTGATTCGGTATGATCCATTTTTTCCTCCTACCCTTCTCTAAATATCTAAGTTCGTAACTTTACGAGCATATTCGTGAATAAACTCACGTCTTGGCTCTACTTTATCTCCCATAAGGGCTGTAAAGATTTCATCTGCTGCTGCTGCATCATCTATATTTACCTGTACAAGTATTCTGGTCTCAGGGTCCATTGTTGTATCCCATAACTGCTCTGGATTCATCTCTCCTAGACCTTTGTAACGTTGCATTCTAGAAAGACCTGTACGCCCAATCTCTTCTAGTAACTCTTCAAGCTCTTTATCATTGTAAACATAGTGCTTCTTCTTATTCTTCTCTACAAGATAGAGCGGTGGTTGTGCAATATAAATATAACCTTTTTCTATAAGCTCTTTATAGTATCTGTAGAAGAATGTAAGGATAAGTGTACGAATATGTGCACCATCTACATCGGCATCAGTCATGATAATAACTTTATGATATCTCATCTTTGAAATATCAAAGTCTTCGCTGATACCTGCTCCGAAAGCAGTAATCATATTACGAATTTCTTCACTTTCAAGCATTCTATCAATTCTTGCCTTTTCTACGTTTAAGATCTTACCTTTAAGCGGTAGAATAGCTTGAGTCTGGCGAGAACGTGCACTCTTTGCAGAGCCTCCCGCAGAGTCCCCTTCCACCAGGTAGATCTCACATTTACTTGCATCTTTTTCAGAGCAGTCTGCAAGTTTTCCAGGTAAAGCTGTACTTTCAAGTACACTTTTACGTCTCGTAAGTTCACGAGCCTTACGAGCAGCATCACGTGCACGAGCAGCCATGGTAGCTTTTTGGATAACAATTTTACCTACATTTGGATTTTGCTCTAGGAAGTAAGTAAGTTGCTCAGAGAATACACCCTCTACCGCGCCTCTTGCTTCACTTGTTCCTAACTTTGTTTTTGTTTGTCCTTCAAATTGAGGCTCACTTACTTTTATACTAATAATTGCAGTAAGACCTTCTCGGATATCTTCTCCACTCAGGTTCTTCTCTGCGTCTTTTAGGAGCCCCATCTTTCTTGCATAGTCATTAAGTGTCTTTGTAATAGCTGTTCTAAATCCTGAAAGGTGTGTCCCACCTTCTGGTGTATTGATATTATTTACAAAGCTAAAGACATTTTCGACATAGCTATCATTATGTTGAAAAGCCACCTCTACCACGATGTTATCTCTCTCACCTTCGCAATAGAAAATATCATCGTAAATAGGTGTCTTATGTTTATTTAAATGTTGCACAAACTGACGAATACCACCTTCATAGTGGAATGATTTGTGCTGTTTTTGTTCTTCTCTTAAATCTGTAAGCTCAATACGAAGCCCTTTTGTTAAGAAGGCTGTCTCCTGGAATCTTTGTTTAAGGATTGCAAACTCATAAACTGTTGTTTCGAAAATTTCAGCATCTGGTTTGAAGTGTACGTAAGTCCCTCTCTGATCAGTATCACCAATCACTGTAAGTGGCTGTGTCACTTCACCTCTTGCAAACTTTTCTTCATGCACCTTGCCATCTGTATAGACTCTAACTGTTAGCCATTCAGAAAGTGCATTAACAACGGATGCACCTACACCATGTAACCCTCCTGATGTTTTATAACTTCCACCACCAAACTTACCACCCGCATGGAGTATTGTGAAAACAACCTCTACTGCTGGAATACCTTTTTGAGGGTGAATCCCTACTGGGATACCATGTCCGTTATCTAAAACAGAGATGGAGTTATCAGGATGTATTGTTACAAGAATTGTATCGCAACGTCCTTCTAGCGCTTCGTCAACGGCATTGTCTACTATTTCATAAACCAGGTGGTGAAGACCTTTTGAAGAGGTACTTCCAATATACATACCAGGTCTTTTCCGTACCGCTTGCAGCCCCTCGAGAATTTGTATCTGATTTTCATCATATGTCGCTGCCATAATAAGATCTCACTCCTTTAAATTTTGAATATGCATAATATACCAACCTTTATTATACATCAAATGCCTTCTAAAGGCAAACTTTGTCAGAATATGTTGATTATACTTGTAAAATATGTCCATTACTTACATTAAATAGTTTGCCAATTTTTTGGGTATTCCATACACCTTGTTCAATACCTGTGCATGTAATAAATGTTTGGATGTTTTGCGTGTAGTGAAATAAGTACTTTTGTCTATTGTCATCCAGCTCTGAAAGTACATCATCAAGCAATAAAAT
>JBOFIT010000191.1:0-11130 GCA_051650305.1 Cellulosilyticaceae bacterium | reverse complement strand
TTCAATGGTAGAACACCAGCCTTCCAAGCTGGCCACGTGGGTTCGATTCCCATCACCCGCTTCGTGTATCCATAGCTCAGCTGGATAGAGCAACGCCCTTCTAAGGCGTGGGTCCGGGGTTCGAATCCCTGTGGATACGTATATAGGGTTATCGCCAAGCGGTAAGGCACAGGATTTTGATTCCTGCATTCGGAGGTTCGAATCCTCCTAGCCCTGTAGAGAAAAGTCGCTAATTCATTAGCGACTTTTTTGTTGCCTAAAACTACTATTTGACAATGTAGGCCTATATGGTACAATAAATTGTAATGTAGAAAAATGTCTATAAACTAGAAAAGATAAAGCTACCTTTTATGAGGGTAGCTTTTCATATAAAAGAACAAAGGGGGATTATATGCAACTTCAGTATTTAAAACCTAGCAAATACACGCTCTTTGATAAAAAGAGAGGCAAGACGACGACAGGAAAAGACGTACTTAAGTTATGTGCCAATATAAGTATTTGGCTTATACTGACCACTTGTGCGTATTTGGCAATAGAGTTTATACAAAGAGATGGTATAGATGCGGTAAAGGAGCTTTTCGCTACCAATCCGAAGATGATTATTGTTAATTATCTTATTTTATTACTCATTACATCACCAGCACTGCTCTTTAAGCGCACACATTTTGTGTCGATGATTTTATGTGGTATAAGTGGAATCTTATGCTGTATAAGTGTCATGGTCTTAGAATTCAGAGGGGTGCCACTTATTTGGTCAGATATCTATACTGTAGGAGAAGGCTTATCGATTGCACATCAGTATATAGATGTGAAGTTAGCAGCTATGATAGCAGGTGCAGTGGGTGTACTTCTACTTACATTAATCGGTGTATTCTTTATTCGCTTTAAAGTGTACAACATTAAGGTGATATGGCGTATTCTTATCTGGGCTTGTATAACCATTGGCTTATTCTTTAGTATCAAGACGATGGCTAGCCAGCCAGGTGTTTTTGAAGATATTGCATGGGATGTACGTGTGGCGTATAACCGCAATGGCTTCGTGTATTCTTTTGTGGATTCATACTTAGCGACTTTTAGAAAAGAGCCAGAAGGCTATAGTAAAGAAGCTGTTAAAGAGATCAAGACAAAACTTGCAGCAGACACAGTACAAACTGAAGCAACGCCAAATATTATTATGATTCAATTAGAGGGTATTATGGATCCTTATACCTTGAAAGGACTTACTTTTTCTGAAGATCCGATAGCGAACTTTAGAAAAATTGGAGTGAATCAAGCTTCAGGGGTCGTACAGGTGCCAACTTTAGGTGGTGGTACAGTAAGAACTGAATTTGAGATGCTTACAAGTATGGATATAGATCAATTATCACCGGGAGAAATCCCTCATAATAGTGGTGTATTGAAAAAAGAAGCAGTAGAGAGCTTGGCTCATGTGCTTAAGGCAGATGGCTACTATACAACGGCTATTCATAACTTCCAAGGGAATTTTTATAGTAGACAAGACGCTTTTGCAACATTAGGGTTCGACACGTTTATTCCAATGGAAGCTATGAAGAACTTAGAAAAAATAGGCGGTGTATGGCCAAAGGACCACGTTGTCTTAGATTATATTAAAAAAAGTATCCAGGCATCAGAAGAGCAAGACTTTATCTATGCGATTACGGTAGGGTCTCATGGACCTTATACAGAAGGTGCTATACCGGAGAATGCCATAGGCATACAAGGGAATATAAGTGAAGCTGGAAGAAAAGAGCTAGATATCTATTTACAACGTCTAAAAGAAGTGGATAAGTTTGTAGGCAACTTAGTTGACTATGTGAATGGTCTTGAAGAGCATACAGTATTGGTACTCTTCTCAGATCATTACCCATCTATGGAAGTCATCGAACAAGTAGAAGGCGAAGAGAAATTCCTCGTACCATTTGTAGCCATGGACAATAAGCAAAACCTAAAGGGTAAGCTACCTAAAAAGATGGAAGCCTATGAATTAAGTACTTATATGCTCGATTTATACGGCTTGCAAGGTGGTATCATGAATAGCTATCAAAGAGTATACCGTGAGGAAGAGAACTATAAGGCGCTTATGAATGTAATTCAGTATGATATGTTATTTGGAAACAAATATATTACAGAAGGAAAAAATCCATATAAGACATCTGCTATTCAATTAGGTATGAATGAATTGAAGATAGATCGCATTATAGAAGAGATAGATAAAATCCTTGTAAAAGGTGATGGCTTCAACCAAAGTAGCCAAATTTTTGTAGATAATCAGGAAGTTGAGACAGAGTATATCGATGGACAAACCTTAAAGTTAGGTGGGGGATTACCTTCAGAATATAAGGGAATTGTCGTAAAACAGTTGGGAAGAAACAAAATTCCTTTATTAGATAGTAACAAATATATAACAGAAAAATAATAAGTTATATTGTATTATGTCAATATATCATGTAAAATAGCATTAAGGCCAATTGGTCTTAATGCTATTTATTTTATACAACAATGAGGACAAAAAGGAGAAGCGAGATGAACACAAAAACATGGGAACAAGTAACTTCACCAGAAATTGAATATATTACAGACGATACAAATGGTGTAAAGCTTTTTGATGAACTGGTACCAAATAAAGAAGATTACATTTACGCTATTTGTAAATCAGTAGCACAATTTCTTTATAAGACACCAGAAGAAGTACCACACTTCGGTAAGCTTACTTTAAGAGTAGAGCGTTTTGAAGGTGTAGCATGGAAATCAGGTAATCCACCACACATTACAGTAGCTATTAACAGTGATTACTTAGAGAAGTATGCAAATGAAGGCGGCAACATTACAGATGAAGTAAGCGGTGTTCTTTTCCATGAGTTAACACATGCATACCAACACAGTAGTGCTCAAGAACTTTCATCTATTGAAGGTGTAGCGGATTTAGTACGTTACTTATCAGGAAATATTGCATTAGAACTTAGAAAAACAGGTGGAGAATACACCTCTGCTTACAAGATTACAGGATTCTTCTATGACTGGGTACGTGCAAAGTACATAGAGTCATTTGACTTCTTATATGAATTAAATCAATCAGCGAGTCCAGCGAATAACGGCGTATGGTCTTTAGATGATACTTTTGTGAAACTAACAGGGGAAACACCACAAGCATTATGGGCAATGTACCAAGAAGAGTTAGAAGCAAAAGGTTTAGCATGTGCAACAAGCTTTGGAAAATAAAAAGTATATAAAAAAGGAGAGACGACTTGTCTCTCCTTTTTGCATTATTTAGGCACACCATACATGGCTAAATGATTATTTTTATAACGATTATCATGAGTAATGTCTTCACCAAACCAAGAAGGTGGTGTGAAATGCGAAGCACTTACGGGTGAACTAAATTCTACTTCAACTGTAAGAAGTCCTTCTAGATGACCACTGTAGACATCGAGTTCAGCAGTTAAATGGTTATCTAACGGGATGAAGTAACGTGTCTTCTCGATGGGAGAAAACTCAACTTTGTCCCATAGATTATCAAATTGTTCTTTTGTGATATTAAGTTCGAATTCTTCACGAATCATATGCCCTTGAGATTTCATACAAAGACAGAAAGTAGCCCCCATTTGACGAATGCGGATGACTGGATCCGTAGAAATGTAACCTTGAATAATTTGTTTGTGTGAATATTGAGCTAGAGTAGGTAAATCCTTTACTAAAAACTTGCGTTCAATTTCCATTAACCGATACCTCCACAAAAAAATTCCCTAATAAGTTCCCAAGTTTATTTTAGCATAAAGTGATGTAGGAAATATATATTAAAAAAGTGCTATATTTTTACAGAAAATCTAGCACTTGTAGCCAGTAGAAGGTAGGCAAAAAACAAAAGAAATGATATGATGGACATAAAAAAGAGTAAGAGGTGCCAAGATGAAAGTAGTAGTGTTTTTTGCGACAGGATATGAAGAAATAGAAGCGCTCTCAGTGGTAGATGTTCTTAGAAGAGGTGGCGTAGAAGTCATCATGACAGGTGTGGGAAGTAAAGCAGTGACAAGTGCTAGAAACATTACAGTGACAATGGATGCTGAGGCAAGTGAAGTGAATTATGAGGAAGTGGATATGATCGTTTTACCAGGTGGACTTCCAGGTGTAGACAACTTGTATGCATCGGAAGTGGTACGTAGCACCATTGAAGCATTTAAAAGGGCGGATAAGTGGCTAGCGGCTATCTGTGCAGCGCCTAGTATACTGGGAAAGTGTGGACTACTTGTTGGTGAACGTGCGACGTGTTATCCAGGATTTGAAGATACCTTAGAAGGTGCTGAAGTTGTAGAAGAAAGAGTCGTAGTGAGTGGCAAGACTGTGACAGGGATTGGTGCAGGTGCATCCTTAGCATTTGCATTGGAACTTCTAAAAATCATTGCGGGCGAAGAAAAAAGTGAAGTCATCAAAAAAGGAATGCTCATCAAATAAAAATAAGTATGATAAAAGGATGCCCCGGCATCCTTTTATCATACTTATCTTAAGTTACGGAATAAAAATAGGCGTAGAAATAAAATCAAAGAGCATACGGAGCTCTGATTCTAAGATGCTTTCTCTGCCAAGTTTCTCAAAAGCTGCTTGTACTTTATATGGATTCAATTCATAAATGTAAGCTACGATTGAAGGTGTATAAAAAGGCGTATTTGCATATTTCCATTGTCGTTGAATAAGACGACATATGTAACTTGTAGAATACGCAACGATTGTGAAAAAAGAGAGTTTGTTAAGCGTATCTATATGATGTGCTTTTATAATTTCCGTGACTTCCCCAACTGGCATCCCTAGTAACTCAGCTATATGCGGTACATTGTAAGGGCAATCAGTAGTCTTTAAAAAAAGATCGATTTCACGAAGCCTTGAAGCAATATTTTGCTCGTAGACTTGCCCAAAACTTACAAGTACGGGGGGGGTAGAGAACAAATTATCCATAAAGCTGATCCTTTCTAAGTGGGTACAAAACATTACATAATATGATTATAAAGGAAGATAAGGATACATACTATATGTAATACTTGGAATACTAGAAAGGAAATTTTTGATGAATGAATAATAAGTGGCAAATTTGTAGATTTTTCTTAGTAGATATGCTATAATTGTTGAATGTTAATTTACAATGCTATCATCATGTTTTAAATTAGCAAACCATACAATTTTGATAAAATAAAAAAATTAATCCAAGGAGGATCATTTTAATGAATACACAAGTAAAACAATTAGAAAACAGTCAAGTAGAATTAACAGTAGAAGTTGGCCAAGAGGTAGTAAAACCTGCTCTTGATAAGGCTTTCAATGCAATGAAAAAAGAATTTAACATGCCAGGTTTCCGTAAGGGTAAAGTATCTCGTGCACTTGTAGAAAAAATGTACGGCGTAGAAGTATTCTTCAACAAAGCTGCAGACTTCATCATTGATGAAACATTACAACAAGCAGTAGAAGAAAACAACATCGAAATGGCTGCTCGTCTTAGAGAAGGTGAACTTACAATTACAGAAATGTCAGTAGACAAAATGGTATACGTAGCACAAGTTACAGTAAAACCAGAAGTTACACTTGGAGACTATAAAAACCTTGCAGTAGAAGTTGAGAAAGTAGAAGTAACAGAAGAAGAAGTTCTTGAAGAACTTACTAAAGAAGCTCAGAAGAATGCTCGTGAAATCACAGTAGCAGACCGCGCTGTAATGCCACAAGATAAAGTAACAATCGACTTCGAAGGTTTCATTGATGGTGAAGCATTCGAAGGTGGAAAAGGTGAAGACTACGATTTAGTAATCGGTTCAAAATCATTCATCGATAACTTCGAAGATCAATTAATCGGTAAAAACATCGGTGAAGAAGTAGAAGTAAACGTTACTTTCCCAGAAGGTTACCAAGCAGCTGAACTTGCAGGTAAGCCAGCAATGTTCAAAGTAGCAGTTAAAGGTATCAAAGTAGAAGAACTTCCAGAAATCAATGATGATTTTGCAGCAGACGTATCAGAATTCGAAACAATTGCTGAATACAAAGAAAGCATTAAGGCAAAACTTCAAACACAAAAAGAAACAGCTGCTAAAAATGACGCTGAAAACAAAGCTATCGAAACAGCAGTAGAAAATGCAACAGTAACAGTACCAGAAGCTATGATCGAAGATCAAACAGACAGAAGTGTTAGAGAATTCGAAACACGTATGCGTTACCAAGGTCTTGAGCTTGCTCAATACTTACAATTCACAGGTCAAGATATGGCTGCATTCAGAGAAAACTTCAAGAAAGATGCAGAGTACCAATTACGTTCTCGTTTAGTACTTGAAAAAATCGTAGAAGTTGAAGCAATGGAAGCTACAGAAGAAGAAGTACAAGAAGAACTTCAAAACTTAGCTGGTCGTTACAACATGGATGTTGAAGAAATCAAAAAATCTTTCGGTGCATACGAAAGAAAAATGTTAGAAGCAGACTTAAAAGTTCAAAAAGCTGCAAAAATGGTTGTGGAAACAGCACAAGTAACAGAGAAATAAGAACAGTAAGGCTAAAATCTTAAAAATAGGGAGGGTACTAAATGAGCTTAGTTCCAATGGTCGTTGAACAGACAAATAGAGGAGAGAGAAGTTATGATATCTATTCTCGTCTTCTAAAAGATCGTATTATCATTTTAGGCGATGAAGTTAACCATGTGACAGCAAATCTTGTTGTTGCACAGCTTCTTTTTCTAGAAGCAGAGGACCCAGATAAAGACATCATGCTATATATCAATAGTCCTGGTGGCTCTATATCAGATGGTATGGCAATCTATGATACAATGCAGTACATTAAACCAGATGTATCGACTATTTGTATGGGGATGGCAGCTAGTATGGGAGCATTCCTACTAGCAGGCGGTGCTAAAGGCAAACGTTTTGCTCTCCCTAATGCAGAAATCATGATCCATCAGCCTCTAGGTGGTGCAAGAGGGCAGGCTACAGATATTGAGATTCATGCACAGCATATCATCAAGACGAAAGCTAAGATGAATAGAATGCTATCAGAAAATACAGGGCAACCTCTTGAAAAGATTCAAAACGATGTTGAAAGAGATTACTTTATGGATGCATTACAAGCAAAAGAATATGGCATTATAGATAAGGTAATTGAAAGAAAATAATAGAAAAGAGGTGGAGCATGCCAAGTAAATTTGATGATACAAAGCAACTAAGATGTTCATTTTGTGGCAAAAGTCAAGAGCAAGTTAGAAGGCTTATTGCAGGCCCACAAGTTTATATATGTGATGAATGTGTAGACCTTTGTTCAGAGATTATAGAAGAAGAGTTTGAGGAAGCAGAAGAGCTCGACGAGCTTATGAATATGCCAACACCTAAAGAAATCAAAGCACATCTTGACCAATACGTAATTGGCCAAGATACTGCAAAGAAGGCATTGGCAGTTGCTGTCTATAATCACTACAAGCGTATTCACATACCAACTAAGAAAAATGACGAAGTAGAGCTTCAAAAAAGTAATATTTTACTTTTAGGACCTACTGGTTCAGGAAAAACTTTCTTAGCACAAACATTAGCAAAAATGCTTAATGTTCCTTTTGCTATCGCAGATGCAACAGCATTAACAGAAGCAGGCTATGTAGGTGAAGACGTAGAAAATATCTTACTTAAGCTTATACAAGCAGCGAACTATGACGTGGAGCGTGCACAAGTTGGTATCGTCTATATCGATGAGATTGATAAGATTACCAGAAAGTCTGAAAACCCATCTATTACACGTGATGTAAGTGGAGAAGGTGTACAGCAAGCACTTCTAAAAATCTTAGAAGGCACAGTAGCTTCTGTACCACCACAAGGTGGTAGAAAGCATCCACATCAAGAGTTCATCCAAATCGACACCACGAATATTCTTTTCATCTGTGGTGGTGCTTTCGATGGTATCGATAAAATCATCGAAAACCGTACAGGTAAGAAGACCATGGGATTTGGTGCAAGCGTTGTAAGCAAGAAAGAGAAGAGTGTAGGTGAGCTTTTAAAGGCACTTGAACCACAAGATTTACTTAAGTTCGGTCTTATTCCAGAGTTTGTAGGCCGTGTACCAGCAGTGGTAACTTTAGAAAGTCTGGATCAAGAAGCACTTATTCGTATCTTAAGTGAACCTAAAAATGCGATCACAAAGCAATACCAAAAACTCTTCAAAATCGATAATATCGATCTTGAATTCAAGAAAGAAGCATTAGAAGAAGTAGCGAAGTTAGCACTTGAGCGTCAGACTGGCGCAAGGGGATTACGTGCTATTTTAGAAGGTGTTATGAGAGATGTTATGTATGAAGTACCATCAATCCATGAACAAGTAGATACGGTTATTATTGAAAAAGAAGTTATTACAGAAAACAAAGAGCCACAGATTATCTATAAAGATGCAAAAGCAACTACATCTAAGAAGAAAGCCTCAAAAGCTTCTGATGGTGAACCAGCATAAATGCAAAAGACTGCCCAAAAGTCCATGTAACTTTTGGGCAGTTTCTTTTGCCATGGTGTATGTACTTAGGCCTCTCGGGCAATACTTTTAAAAAAGCATTGATAAGGGAGGCATACAGAAGTGGTACAGGGTATTGTTGCAGGCATACAATTGTTTTTTACATGTGTAATCGGTATTTATTTCCTTACACAGCTTCAAAATACAAAGAGTTCGAAGGTGAATTTGCATAAAGACTCCGTAGAGAAGTATGAGGAGATGGAGAAGTTAAGGCGTATCAGCTTGAGTGAACCTCTCACAGAGAGGATGCGACCTAAGAAAGAGAAGGATATCATAGGGCAGGTAGAAGGTGTACGTGCGTTGAAGAATGCATTATGTACCCCTAATCCTCAGCATATTATTATCTATGGTAGTCCTGGTGTGGGAAAGACGGCAGCAGCACGTATAGCGCTAGAAGTGGCTAAGGAAAGTCCTTTTGCAGTCTTTAAGCCAGATGCTAAGTTTATCGAGCTGGATGCTACGACGTTACGGTTTGATGAGCGAAGTGTGGCAGACCCCCTTATAGGCTCAGTACATGATCCTATTTATCAAGGGGCAGGTGCCTATGGAAGTGCGGGCGTACCACAACCTAAGCCTGGTGCAGTTACGAAAGCACACGGTGGCGTACTATTCATTGATGAGATTGGAGAATTACATCCTATACAGATGAATAAACTCCTTAAAGTATTAGAAGATCGTAAGGTCTTCCTGGAAAGTGCATACTATTCCTCAAAAGATGAAAACATTCCTAAGCATATCCATGATATCTTCCAGAGGGGCTTACCAGCAGACTTTAGACTTGTAGGGGCTACCACCAGATCACGTGAAGAACTCCCACCAGCACTACGTTCACGCTGTGTAGAGATCCATTTTAAAGATCTCGAAGAAGAAGACTTAGAGCAGATGATCACAAATACCGTAGAGAATAATCAGTTTGCCATAGAAGATAAAGGTAAAGCACTCATCGTTAGTCATGCAGCCAATGGCCGAGATGCCATTACTATTTTACAGACGGCTTACAATAAGATGCTTCTAGATGGTAAGGAAATCATCAGAGAAGAAGATGTGGAGTGGGTGGTAAAATCTGGTGGTTATACGAAGCAAGTTCACAAAAAGTTAGATACAGCGTATCATATAGGTAAAGTAAATGGACTAGGTGTGGTAGGGCATACCAAAGGGATGGTACTTGAAGTTCAAGCCATTGCTAAGAAAGTGGAAAAAGGAAATGGAAGTATCAAAATTACAGGAATTGTTGAAGAAGAAGAGATACGTGGTAGTCAGCGAACAACCAAACGTAAAAGTATGGCATCAAGTTCTGTAGAAAATGTATTGACCTTATTGCAAGTCCATTATAATATTGATATCAGTCAGTATTTTATTCATATTAATTTTCCTTCAGGTATGCCTATCGATGGGCCGTCCGCAGGATTGGCGATGTTTTGTGCAGTGTACTCAGCCATTACCAATGAAGCTATACCGAGTGGGCTAGCCATTACAGGGGAAGTAACCATACATGGTGAAGTCTACCCAGTAGGCGGCGTACCAGAGAAGATTATGGCAGCCAAAAATGCTGGGGCAAAAGCAGTGCTTATTCCAAAAGAGAATATGCAAGCAAGCTTTGAACAGCTAGATATAGAGATTATCCCCGTAAGTAAGGTGGAAGAAGCCATCCATTACATTTGGGAAAAAGGTCTTATACAGCAAGCAACAAGTACTTTACATGCATAAAAGTTGTGCAGATGAAGGTATACTCTAAGGAGTATGCCTTTAAAGCATGTAAGTAATAAAATACAGAAAAAGGAGATACATAATGAAGAACAAAACATTACATATACCGCTTCTTCCTATAAGAGGGTTAACTGTTTTTCCAAATATGATTATTCACTTTGATGTAGGAAGAGATAAGTCTTTAAAGGCAATCGAGAACGCCATGCTAAGTGGCGAAAAAATCGTCCTTGTAACCCAAAAGGACACTCATGTAGATGAACCTAGTGCAGAAGACTTATATGAAGTAGGAACTCTAGTACATATCAAGCAAATCGTTAAATTAAAGCCACCAGCAATTAAAGTATTGGTTGAGGGTGAAGAACGCGTACGTATTCTAGACGTTCAAGATGAAGGATATATGACAGCTGAAGTAGAGCTGATCCCAGAGCCAGAACTAGATGAAAGTGTAGAAACAGAAGCACTTATCCGTACAATAGGCGAGTTATTTGAGAGCTATGCAAGTTTACAAAATAAGCTTTCTATGGAGATGGTGTACAATATACTTGGTGCTAATAGCCCTATAGAAGTGATGGATTTAATCATTGCGAATATGCCATTAGAAGTAGGTAAGAAACAACTTATTCTAGAGACGACGAGTATTAAAGAGCGTATGTTTTACATGATAGAAATACTAGAAAGTGAAGTAGAAGTTCTTAAAATCCAAAAGCAAATCCAATCTAAAGTTCAAAAAAATATCGATAAGACACAAAAAGAATATTACTTACGTGAGCAATTAAAGGTCATTCAAGAAGAATTAGGTGAGAAAGATGGTGTGCAACAAGAAGCGGCACAGTATCGTGAAAAGCTTAAGGATTTAGAAGGCCATCAAGAAGTAAAAGAGAAGCTAGAGAAGGAAATCGGTAAACTTCTAAAGACTTC
>JBOFIT010000190.1:0-7487 GCA_051650305.1 Cellulosilyticaceae bacterium | reverse complement strand
TGTGCATAAACGACTGCAACATTTGGATTGATACAGGTTAACATCATACAAAATGCTAAGATTAAAGATAGTTTTCTAGATAGTTTCCTAATCATTTAAATCCTCCCAGATATTTTTTTTGATGGCATGCTCATTCATTGCTACCGCTGTATTTGTTGCTACTTTTGCCATATAGGCATCAAATACTTGCTCCTTACACGTTTGTTTGACCGCCTCCTTCATTTCTTCAAAACTGTAATACCCTTCTTCATCTACTTCTGTCGCTACAATGATGTCTGTGGATATATCATTGACAAATGTAGGGGAGATCTCACCAACTTCCATAGTAAGTGCATAAGCTCTCATTTCTGGTTGCTTCATCGCATCCATTCTTGCTGTCTCAGCATTAAAAACAACTTCAGTCACGTCAACACTGCCTTCTCTTTCGACTGCTTGAATGGCCGCCATCACATCATCGGCTTGAAGTAACGTCTTTGTGATTGACGCTAATACTTCAGGGGCCTCTTTGGTGATGTCATTTGCTACTGAAAGCTTGATCCCTTTCATTTGTTTATCCCTTACATAGGCTTCTTGCTTGATTGTCTCATAATACTGCTCCAACTGTTCATCCGTATAATCTACCTCTTCCCAGACTGCATCCATGACCCTAGATTTCAAATCCGATAGTGCATAATCATAGTATTCCATAAGACGCATTTCTAATGGACCATAGACAATCTCGCCTGCTTGATGGGCTTTTTGCCTACGCACCATCTCTTGCTCCCATACTTTTTCGAAATCTTCAAAAGCATAGTAGTCTGTAATACCTTTTTCATAAGCTACTTGCCATACTAAGTTGTTTGCAACCACCTGTGTGGTGCAGTTCTCTATTAATTGATCAATCGGTTTGCCCTCTCCGTAGTCCTTGTTCCACTCAAGCTCACCTGCTTGTACTCCATAGGTATGATAAAAGTGATTATAAACTGCACTCTTGCCCTGTTCGACATAATGCATGTATTCAGCTTTATTTACTTTATGACCATTGACATCTACCATAAAGTTTCTCGTATGCCCGATACAAAACGTTAGAGCAGCTATCCCCAGACCACACCCTATAAGTTTTGTTTTTAAACTGTAAACCATTTTCTTCACTCCTCTCAACGTCTTTTTGTATATATTAAACCAATAACCACTATTTCTACATGGATTATTGTGAAAACATACATGGATTTTATTCAATTCTCTCGTTTTTATATAATTATTGCACACAAAATTTGATAGATAACAACGGTTTTGTTGGAAGTATTTTGTTGTTTGCTTTTACAACTAAAGCTTAGCATTGGGCATAATGCTTAAATACTCAAAAAAAAGAGCTCCCTACTGTAAAGTAAGAGCTCTCACTATTAATATTTTCAAATATGAATACCCACTATCTACACCATACCAGTACATATTCTATAGAATATGTATCTTCCCATCTAAAAGGAGTTTAAAAAATAGTGTATCGCGTAGCGTCCATAATTCTTTTTGGATACGTGTATTATGTTCATAAATATGCGTGCTGGTAGCCCACTGCAAAGTATACCCTCTAGCCTGTTCGTTTAATGTCATTTGAGTGGATGTCATTTCATTTGATACTTGGCAGCTATAATACAAAGAATGGCAAATATACTTCTGACCTTTTATAAATTGGTCTTGGCGAATCTCTTCAATTTCACCTAGTATCTTAATAGATGAGGGGATAACCCTAAGTCCTGTTTCTTCCCTCACTTCTCGTATTAAGGCTTCTTCAAAGGTTTCACCTACCTCAACGGTTCCACCAGGGAGTTTATAATCTCCTGCGGCACTTTGTTGCATGGCGAAAAGCCCATCTTTAATAATCACTGCACGTACTGCATATTTTTCAAATACAGGCATGGCATCAGTGTAATCTTCCCTGTCTAATACAAGTAATTTCTCCATATAGTCTCCTTAGTTATCTTCTGTCGTATCTGTGTGGTGATGTTCGCCATAGGCTTCGATGATACAGATAATAAGGCCTAACAGACACATACCTATAAAAATCAGAAAGGGTAGGACAAGATCCATACACATTAATGAACCTAATACACCATCAATATGATCAGAACTTCCTGGGTAGAGTGCTGTTAAAACAAGAAAAACAAGGGTTCCAATAAGCCCTCCACCAAATAGTAAACTGCCTAGATACATACGTTTCATTCTATACCTCCTTTATTTAATACGAGAAATTGTATAAATGTAAATAAATGCTATTTCTTTATAAAACATCTTTAATTCGCCAAAAGTAGACAATATGAGTGAATATTTATCAGTTTGCAAGGGGTCACAAGGGATTATCTATTATTATTAAAAGACAAGCTGTATAAAAGGGTAAAAAAAATGGAAGTGACAGGACTCGAACCTGCGACTTCTACCTTGTCGAGGTAGCACTCTCCCAGCTGAGTTACACTTCCATATATTTCTATTATATGCGTTAATTTTGATAAAATCAATCTATTTATTATATTTTTTATTTTTACGCATTGTAGCAGTGTGCATATTATTGTACAAATAGGTTACGTTAAATATATTAATATAGATAGAGGTGTTGCATGATAAAATATACGAAACAGAAAATGTTACTACTACTCTTTATATCTACAAGCATACTCTTTACCAGCTTTATAGTAAGTGCATCCACTATAGATTTATCTACACACAATAAGACGATTCAGTCATTTATAGATGATATAACTTTACTTCAGAATCGCGTATTCGTCATCGCACAGTCAGCCTTAGAAAATGAAGAAAAAGATATGACAAAGCTTAATAACCAAATTAAACTTGTTAATGCAGACATCGAATCGCTTAATAACAAATTGCTAGACTACTTAGCGACACTTCCTAGTATAAGTGAGGAAAATAGTGACACACTCCTTATTCAAAATGCATTAAATCTCGTTAAGAATGCTCTCTATCAAATCAATTTGCTAGTGAATGCTCCTAGTGACATTGATCAGCTATTGATTTTACAAGAATTTTTTAGACTTAGAGTAAATGCTGCTGAAACACTCAATGGAATCCAAAAAATCATTTCTAACAACTAAGTTTAAAAAAAGTGCCAGATCATTTGTTCTGGCACTTTTTGTTAGGATTTCATCTAAAGCGTAATACACCCTTTATCTTTCATTGTTTGTACAGCCATCATCATACCAAGACGGGCATGGTACTCGGTGAGGCCTCCTTGGAAAAAGACTGTATAAGGTGGCTTGATTGGTGCATCCGCGCTAAGCTCAATAGATGCTCCTTGGATAAAGGCACCAGCTGCCATAATAACAGGTGCATCATAACCTGGCATATCCCATGGTTCTGGCGTTACAAAGCTATCTACAGGCGCACCTTTTTGGATACCTTGGCAGAAAGCAATAACATTCTCAGGTGTTTTCATATTGATTGCTTGGATGATATCACTTCTGATCTCATCTTTTTTAGGCATGACTTCAAAGCCTAATTTTTCGAAAAGTGCTGAAGCAAAGATAGCACCTTTTAAAGCATTGGCTACCACTTCTGGTGCCATGAAAAGTCCTTGAAGGACAGGTTGGTTAAGGCCTAATGTGGCTCCAACTTCTTTACCAAGTCCTGGCGCTGTAAGGCGCATCGCAGCATTTTCTACATACTGCTCTTTTCCTACGATGTAACCACCGATTGGAGCAAGTCCACCACCTGGATTTTTAATAAGAGAACCTACACAGAGGTCGGCACCAACTTCTGTTGGTTCTACTAGGTCTACAAATTCGCCGTAGCAGTTATCTACCATACAGATGATATCTTCACGAATGCCTTTGATAAAGGCAATGAGCTCGCCAATTTGTGCAACAGTAAAAGTTGGACGGTAGCTATACCCTTTTGAACGCTGGATAGTTACCATTTTTGTTTTTTCTGTAATGGCTTCACGAATGGCATCATAGTCAAAAGAAAAATCATCTTTTAAGTCGACTTGTTTATAAGCTATACCATATTCTGCAAGGCTACCATTGGTTGGACGAATACCAATGACACCTTCTAACGTATCGTAAGGCTTACCAACAGGTGATAAAAGCTCATCTCCTGGGCGTAAGTTTCCAAATAAAGCGACTGTCAAGGCGTGTGTTCCCGACATAAGTTGTGGACGTACAAGTCCGGATTCAGTTTTAAAGATATCTGCATAAATCTGCTCAACCACATCACGACCTAAGTCATTGTAGCCATACCCTGTAGTTGCTGCAAAGTGTATATCACTTAACTTATTTTTTTGCATTGCAGCAAGTACTTTGGCACCATTAAGATGCATATTGTTATTAATTCTCTCGAAAGTTGGGTGTAGTTCATCTAAAATCTCTTGGCAAAAACGTTCTGTTTGTGCATCTATTCCAAATAGTTCATGTAGTGTGCTCATGATTTCTCCTTTGCATGTCATAAAATAAGCCCTCTAGTCGATTAGAGGGCCATGTCTATTATTCATTATACGCTATTTTGACAGATTATCAAGTGGTTTCTCCAGTGCTACCAGTTGCATGGCATAGACCACTTGCTTACTTAAGTCAAATGGCCATTGGAGCACTTTAGCATCCCGAACAAGGCAGTCACCTTGGTGATTGCGGGAAGTAAGGTCCTGGGCGCATTGGATGGCACCTTGTATGGTGCCTGGTCTGCCAAGTCGTTCTTTTTCATAGCCAATAATAAGTGTCTTTTCGGTAAGCTGAAATAAAGCAGTATTAAGCCGTTCCACCGCACAGGTATTCATGGTAATGATTTTTTCTCGGACAGTCGCTTCTTCTTTTTGCAAAGTCTGAAGTATGATGGACCAGATCCATTCTAACATAGAAAGGAGTTGACTATGAAGTCCCACTGCGATGACCGCATCATAACGTGCATCCCCAAGGGCTAAGGGCTGTTTAAGCACGCTTTCAAAGACGTCCAAAAGTGAATGTGCTAAGGTAGCAAGCTCATCAACAGAGGTTGCAAGCCCTGACTGGCGCACCTTTGCCATTAATGTATCTGCATAATGGCGATACATAGCATCACTGATTCCCACAAGATCACATACATGAAGTGACAGATGTGGACCAGGCTGCAAATCGTAGTGCTTTAGTGCCTTTTGCATAGCATATGCATTTTTATCTATAAGGGTTATGGAAGCCACTTGCTGACTAAGTAAGCTTAAATCCAGATCATTACAGTGACCAGCACCTAGAATGGCAATGCGTGAAGTCGGTATAACCTGCTGTGAAATAAAATGGGTCAAGTCCCGGCGGTATGCCGCCCATTCTGTAGGAGCATTGGGTAATTCTTGTAAACTTAGTAGTTGGTCGTATAAATGCATGCTTTCAGACTCCTCTATCTTCTTTTCTTCAGTATTATTAGCGTTAAGGGCGTTAGTTAAAGCAGTGTTCTAAAATGCAAAAGGCATTGTCTAAATCCGTATTTTTCTTTACATTTTGGATTAAGTACCGTAGATGACTGTAAAGCTTTTCCGTAGCTTTATCTAGGGTATACGTATTGACTCTGTTTTGCTTAAGGTTAGTAATACGAATCATATTATCTTGAATCAGCTCGGCTTTTTCATCGACAATCCATGTATTGTACATATGACAAAGATAATTCTTAGCAAGCTCTTCATAAGCAATGGGTGTTTCTAAGGCATAAAGTGCACTTTTTAAAGCATCAAAACACTTAGGGTAGTTTTTGATCGTACTGATCTTGCTACTTTTAGCGAAAACATTAAGTGCCTTACCGGTGGCATTCCCATAAGAGGCAAGTTTCACATCGAAGCAGTAAGACTTAAACATATTGAGTTGTATAACTTGTATTTTTAAATAGGTAGAGCGCTTGACATCCACTAAAAACTCAATGGATGGCATTTTATTTTCAGGATGACGATTGAGCTCATCCAATAGATATGCAACAAAGAAATTTTCTAAAAGCATAACAGTCCCTCCTCCCAGTACTGAGATCTGGTAAAAAATACTATTTAATTATATATATGTTTATAAGTGTACTTACTTTACTGATTCCTAGAGGTTTTACTATTTCTTGTACTTTTGGGTGGTGTGGCTGATACAATCCAAGAAGGCTTCTTCGCCCCACGTATTGATCTTAAAAAGAACAGCTTGGCTCCCACCAGCGGTAATGGCTACAAGATGACTTGTCTCATCATTGCCTACTAAAGTAATATTCATACTTAAACGATTGCCTCCCATCATACTATAACGCTCGTAGACGCGTACTGCACATCGGATGCCTTCTATTACATAATCACTTTTCCCTTCAAGACTAGCAGACATACTCCCTTGCAAAATTTCATGATCTAATGCACCGATAATTTCAGTAAATGGACCTTTAAGTTCACATTCTAATTTAGCCATATTCCAATCCTCCTTCTCTGATCTATAACTTAATCATACTACATAAGAAGACAAAAAAACAACATATGCTTTGTGAAAAAATTTCACAAAAGCATATGCTGTGATTTCTTGGTGTTTATATTAGATGAGAAATGGATAAATAGCCATAACTCTTGGTAACCAATGGTTTACTCTGCAGACATATTAAGGCTTACAGATTTTGATGGGCATACAGTAGAAATCGCATGCTTGTAGAGCATGTGCTGCTTGCCTTCACTTTCTAATAGGACAACGAAGTTGTCAAAGCCTTTCACTGTACCTTTGATTTGGAAACCGTTTGTTAAGAAGACAGTTACAGGTACTTTATCTTTGCGAAGTTGGTTTAATAATAAATCTTGTAAGTTAATTGCTTTACTCATAAAAGACCCCTCCTAAGGATTTTGATTCTTAATGTCATTGTATATGATATTGTTGAACTTGTCTATAAGCTGTTAAAATTTTGTAGAATACATGATTGATTATGCTCAATTATGATTTGATTTATACAGTAGAAAATTTATTTTTTTAGAATTTGTAACATTTCATCTACAATACGTTCTGCATCAAAAGCCAAAGTATCTACTTGGATAAAATGAGGGTTCGCTTGATGACGTAGCCAAGTAAGCTGGCGTTTAGCATACTGACGCGTACTTTGTTTTAGTTTATCAACACATGCGTCTAACGTACTTTCCCCTCTAAAGTAAGGGAAGAACTCTTTGTAACCGATGGCTTTCATGGAAGGCATATCTTCTGTAAAGCCTTTATCATAGAAAAAGCGTACTTCTTCTAAAAGGCCTTCTGTCATCATCTGATCCACACGTAAGTTAATACGGTCATAAAGGGTCTGGCGTGCCATATCTAATGCAAAAAAGGTATAGTCATAAGGGGATTCATCATCCTGACGTTTGTTTTTTTGTGAAGCGTTATGGCTAGAAATAGGTGTTTTTGTTTGTTCATAGTATTCGAGTGCACGAATCACACGCTTCATATTATTCGCATGGATGGCATCAGCACTTACTGGATCCACTTCTCGTAGCATGTCGTGTAAATGCTCTGGGCCTTTCTCCTGACCAAGTGCTTCTAATG
>JBOFIT010000189.1:0-2921 GCA_051650305.1 Cellulosilyticaceae bacterium | reverse complement strand
TCATTTAAAATAAAAGTAATAAAGATCAAGGAGACCACCTAATGGCCATGAATCGTGCAATGCTTGCAGCACTCAAAGCATTATCATATAGAGACAGTGAACTAGAAAAAACATATGAAAAAGAAAGACGTTTTGATGAGCTTACCCATCCTAATTTACTGAAGGTATTTTATAAAATGTGGGATCGTAAAGTCACAAAGGATGGATATGCCATTCCAGTACGCATTTTCTCACCTAATAAAGAAGTGAAGAAAGAACTTCTCATTTTTTTCCACGGGGGAGGTTTTGTAAAGGGAAGCATTGAAAAATACACACGTGTATGTCATCAGCTAGCAGAGTTTACAGGACATACCGTATTATCAGTGGAATACCGCTTAGCACCTGAGCATCCTTTTCCTACGGGGCTTATGGACTGCTATGAAGTGGTTAAAGAGGTCATGAAAGATAGAGAAATTCTAGGGATGTATCCAGAAGAGGTGACACTGATAGGTGACAGTGCGGGTGCAAGTCTAGCAGCTGCCATCTCACTTATGGCAAGAGATACAGGAGACTTTGAAGTTAAGCAACAAATCCTTATTTATCCACTGACTTATAATGATCATAGTAAGACTTCGCCTTATAAGTCGGTAGAAGAGAATGGTTATGATTATTTACTTACTTCAAAGCGTTTAAGAGACTATGTGAAGTTATATATTAAAGATAAAAATGATTTAGAGAATCCATACTTTGCACCGATGTTGACAAAGACATTCCAAAATCAACCGAGAACCCTTGTGATTACATCCCAGTATGATCCACTGCGGGATGAAGGAGAAGCATATGGCGAAAAGTTAAAAGAAGCAGGTAATGAGGTAGAGATTCATCGTATACCAGATACGATCCATGGCTTTTTTTCTTTACCTATTGTGTTTGAACCGGTCAAAAAGTGCTATGGATTAATTAATGATTTTCTGAGTAGGAGAGAGGCTAATGAATAAAAGAAAAAGTGTGAGGTGGAAAAGACTGGATAATGCAGCGAAGATTTTTCCACCTACTAGTAATAGAAGGAACACCAAGGTTTTTCGCTTTTCATGTAGCCTATATGAAAAGATACATCCAGATAAGTTGCAGCAGGCGTTAGACCGTACCATAGTGGATTTTCCACTGTATGCATCTATCATTAGAAAAGGGATGTTTTGGTATTACTTTGAAGCCTGTGATCTAAAACCAGAGGTACAGGAAGAGACGAAATCGCCATGTAGCGTTATATATGATGAAAATAAGAAAAACTTGCTATTTCAAGTAACGTACTATAATAAGAGTATTAACCTAGAGATTTATCATGCATTGACAGATGGGACGGGGGCACTTCAGTTTCTACGTACACTTGTGCTACATTATTTACTACTGGTACATCAAGAGGTCACTGATAAAAATCTATCTCTTGATTATGATGCATCCATGGCACAAAAAGAAGATGATAGTTTTAATAAATACTTTGATGAGACGAAGCGGCTTAAGAAGCAGTCCTTAGGTAAGGCTTATAAGGTGAAAGGTGAAAAGCATGAAGGGCACAGACTTCAAGTTATACGTGGTACGATGTCAGCCAAGGAAGTGCTTGCACAAGCGAAGGTATATAATACCACACTCACAGTTTTTCTAGGAAGCCTCCTCGTAAGAGCCATTGGTCAAGAAATGGCTATGAGACAAAGGAAAAAGCCAGTGGTGATTTCTATTCCGGTCAACTTAAGGTCGTATTTTCAGTCAGCATCCGCACGTAATTTCTTTGGGGTTGTGAATATAGGGTACTACTTTAAAAAGCCAGAGACACCATTAGAAGAAATCATCGATCATCTTCAAGGCACACTAAAAAAAGAGCTGACCACAGAAAGATTGCAATCAAGGCTGAATCAGTTAGTGGCTTTAGAGCATAATTACTTTACAAGGGTGATACCACTTATACTTAAGAAGCCTACTTTAAAAATAGCTCATCATATTGCCAGTGAAGAGATTACCACCGTACTATCTAATATAGGGCGCGTGACGATGCCAGAAGCAATTGCTCACTATATAGATACTTTTGATGTATGTGTAAGTACCGATAAAATACAAATCTGTGTATGTTCTTATGGAGATAAGCTTTCCATTAGCTTTACATCGCCTCTTAAGAATACAGAAATTCAAAAAAATTTCTTTAGAGAGCTTACAAGTAGAGGCATTGGAGTCAGCGTAACCACAAATATTGGACAAGCAATAGAAGGAAAGGAGAGGAAAGATGAGACAATGTGAGAAATGTCATGTAGAAGTTCAAGGTGCTTTAAAGTACTGTCCACTTTGCCAAAGTGAGATTATATGTGATGAAGAAGAACGTGAAGATAGCTTTCCGATCCTGCCAGTGACTAAGGACCCGTATCATTTAGTTATACGTATCCTTACATTTGTCTGCTTGGCCGTAGGAAGTATAGCAGTCGTAATCAATATGCTGATACCTATAGAAGGGCCTTGGTCACTAATCGTTGTCGTGACAGCGGGCTGTGTATGGGTCAGCGTGATGATGGCGATATTTCAACATAAAAATATCTTGAAATATCTGTCCCACCAAAGTATTATCATTTTACTTTTTGCATTGTATATCGATTACTCCACGGGAGCACACTGGTGGTCTGTGACTTATGTACTCCCTATTTTATTTACATTAACGATGGTCGTTATGTATGCATTATCTAAAATTCTTAATTTAGTGCCAGGGGATTATATGATTTACTTGCTGACATGTGCTGTATTTGGGATTATCCCTATTATTTTTATAGGCTCAGATGTCTTGACGTCAGATATCCCATCGATTATATGTGTCGTAGCAAGTATTGTATCGGTCATAGCCCTTATCGTATTTGAGGGGCAGAAGATGTATGATGAGTTAAAGAGACGCTTACACGTTTAAA
>JBOFIT010000188.1:0-3681 GCA_051650305.1 Cellulosilyticaceae bacterium | reverse complement strand
CATGATTGGCTTTATTGATTAATGAATCCCCGATCTCCCCTGCTGAGATTTCATAGTGAATCTCGCCATTTATCATCCCCTTATAAACTACATTCACTAGAACCTCTTCCAACCTTATGCCATAAATACTGGGCTGTGTCCCGCCATTGAACTGGGTGATGGAAAGCTTTCCATACGCCTTGCCCATAGGTTTGAGGATACTTTCCGTTGTCTTCTCAAACGTTAGCTCCTCTGCCCCTAGTAGCTGCTTAAAGGAAGATTCTGTATCCTCTCCACTTGTGGTCAAGTATACCCCTTTACTAAGTTGACTCATCTGAAACTTGGTCTGACCACATCCCCATGGTATAAGTGCCACGTGGTAATCATAGTCCTGTGTATCATACATCTGATCTAGCCATTCTTGGTTATAGGTAGCATGCTCCATGTACGCCCATAAACTACTCTGCTTTTGGACAGGCAACCCTTTTTCTCGTAACGTAGCAATCACTTGACCTATCATACTTTCACTTTGATGTGCCACTTCTATCTTTGTACTTGCTTGATTTTGTAGGCGCCTTGCCACTACCATACTTTGATAGACCATGCCACTCACAATCAAAAGTACGGCCATACTCACAACCACTTCCACATAAGAAAAGCCTTCCGCCTTTCGTCTCATCTTATAGCTCCTCCTCCTATACAACACTCATGGCACCATACACTTTTAATTGTACCCTAATATAACACATGCCATCTGGTTCAGTGTATACTTCGACCGTTGCCACTTGTACTGTTGGCAATTGGCATAAAGTCTGCACAAACGCCTTCCCAACCTCTTCCTTCGCACGATAACTTAGCACAAACGGATACACTTGCACCCCTTCTGCCACTTCTAATACGTCTTCTGTACTTTTCATCAAACTAAGAACTTGCCCATCCAGTCCACTTACCACATGCATGAGTTTTTCTATTACATAGGTTTCATCTTGAAAGGCAGGTAAGTAGGCTTCGTAAGCTTTTTGCGTCGCTAAAAGTGCTTCTACCTCCTGCTGTATAACTTCTCGTTGTGCTACTTCATTTTGAAACTGTATAAGCTGTGCTTCTACTTGGGTGATTTCTTCTTTTAACCCCTTTTGTATCAAAAGGAATTGACTATGGAGAATACATCCTACAATAAGCCATATACTATTCTTTTTCACCCATCTAAGTATCGCTTTAATCTGCCTCACTGTTTTTCTCCTCATTGGCAATGTGTAGTGCAAATGCTGTAGGCTGCCATAAATTTGCTTCTTCAAATTGGCAACTTATCTTTTGATTCTCCCATTGTTTTTCTATACTTCTAACTCCTTTTAGAAACTCAGCTGCAGATGGTGTATGTCCTTCTACTACTACTTGCCTATCTTCTGCTTGTATACGATAGTACCCTATACGCTGTTCTTGTATAATGGGTTGATTTTCGATTTGCATTAATGTTTGAGCTGCATATTGGCTCGGACCTTCTATCATCGCTTCCATTGCTCTTAATTTTTCCACTTGCATTTCCAACGCTAACTTTTCTTCTTTTTGCCTCTGAACTTCTTGATAGATTGGCTGCGTTAACTGCTCTTTATATCTATTTAAAGCATATTGCTTTTCTAATACCTGCCACCCATCAATACCAATAATACCTCCAACCACAATAGCAGCTGATACACCAAGTCGCTTCATAGCAGTACGTAGATTTTCTTTTTTCCTAAGTTGATTCATAATCTTTGGCTTTTTCATAGGTATTTCTGGTAGTGAAACGACTTGGAGCCCCAATTCGTCTTCTACTTCACCTGCAAGGCTTGCCAGTGTCATTCCTTTTACTTGTATACCCTCCACTGTTTTTTGTTGCACGCTTTCCATGACTAGATACTTTAACCTTTGGGTAGGATTATGCTGACTATAAAAGTACATTAATTTCATGACTTCCATCAGTGCTTCCTCTTTTTGTGCCTCCACATCATCCCTCGTCGATAATGTGGCACAACGACACACCACTGCGTGTCCTTCTCTACTTATAGCCACATAAATCTTCTCACCTTGCTGATACGCTACTAGGCAATCTTTCTTTAATAAACTGAAAGCCTCTTGACATCTGCGTTCCACTTCACACCCATACCATATCTTTATCCATGGTTGCCCTGCAAAAACATCTTTATAGCTACCTTCCAATGCCTTTGGGGTTCCTAGTAGATAAACCACTTGTTCCCCATCCACACAACTGCCAGCTTCGTAGTACAGTGTATAATCCTCTGCTTGTACAGGTATCAATTCTTTTTGATGGTTCTTTAAGATGCGCTCTCTTTCCCAACGCTTCATCTGTGGTAGCTGACGATGCCACCTTACTCTATCTGTACTCTCACAATAAAGATAGACCGGAAGAAGCCATCCACCATATCGTTGCCCATACGTACTGAGTAATTTCTTTAAGTAGGAAGCATTTTCACAATAACCGTTACTTACCACACCTACTGGCATCTCCACCTGCCATTTATGCCATACTTTATGCTTCCACCTCTTCTCCACAGTCAGGTGATTTTCCGTTATATACATCATTTTATAGGGTAACATAAGCCACTCCTTTATCTTCTAATGGCAGTCTAAAACACCCTTCATATACCTCACCTAAAGCATCTTCAAAAGTCAGTCGCATATAAAACTGCTGACCATCTGTCAGCAAGCTCGCTCCTTTAAGCCGTGGCACCCCTGTTTCGGATGCTTCATGTACTAAGGGATTTCCTTGAAACATTACCATAAGCCCCTCTGCACCTCCAACATTTGGGTGCCTCACTTGCAATGTTTTTTGTAGGTCATTCCCCACGCTGTCCTTTTTATCTTTATCAAACACAATGCTTTCTATAGGCTTTTCAATTCCCCTATATGCACTGACATCTGAACTATTGTGTCCCTCATGACACATATACACACTTGGTGCAAAAGCATGAGTCGCATCCGTATAGACTCTTACACATACCGTCTTCGCCTCATAGGTTTCTTCCAGCACAAACTGCCGCAGTGACTCATAGGCTACCTCCACATCTCTATCTGCTACCATCCGCTGCATCTGCCGACTACTTAAAGTCATAAAGCTTACCAGCATGATTAAAAAAATATTACCTATAAGCAAGGTAATCATCACCTCTATAAGAGTCATTCCTTTTTCTCCAGGTTTCTTTATGGTTTTCACTTCTGACAACAACCCAGTCCCCCTCCCTTCAATGTATTCTTACAGAAGTATTAACAACAAATGACGCATCTTAAACACTTATTGCACAAAAAAATAAAAAAAGATAGCTAAGATGTATCTCTCTACATCTTAGCTATCTTTTAACTCATAACGCTCATACACCACTGTATATAAGCCTGCATGATTTGATTGCCATAAAAGAAACTGATAAGGGCACCAATACTTAAGAACGGCCCAAAAGGAAAATGTGCACTTTCTTTATGCTTGAAGTATAAAACACCACCATAAACTGAGCCTATAATAGAACCTATAAGCACGGTCATAAATACAAGTGCTGGCGAAGTGAAGAGGCCGATCATCCCTAAGTAACGGACATCACCATAACCCATACCTTCTTTCTTCATAAGCCATATGGATAAGTAAAAGACTGCCGCTATAACACCATAGCCAATGACGCCACCCAGCAAGCTAGCGCCAAGAATGCTCCAATC
>JBOFIT010000187.1:0-19094 GCA_051650305.1 Cellulosilyticaceae bacterium | reverse complement strand
AGAAGCGACTAAGTCTCTAAAAATAAAAATTGACCAATTGAAAGGATAGGATTAATGGAAAAATATAAGATTCCCACACTTACAATAGCAGGTTCAGATTCTTCAGGAGGGGCTGGGGTGCAAGCCGACCTTAAGACTTTTAGTGCCATAGGTACTTATGGGATGAGTGTACTCACAGCCATTACTGCCCAAAACACCCAAGGGGTTTTTATGGTGGAAGAAATCAGTAAAGAAATGATACGTAAACAAATCGAAGTTGTATTTGACGATATTCCACCAAAAGCTGTGAAGGTAGGCATGGTATCTTCACCAGAAATTATCTATGAAATCGTGGAGACACTTAAGCAGTATCAAGTGGAGAATCTCGTGGTAGACCCTGTGATGATTTCAAAAAGTGGCTATGACCTTTTAAGACCAGAGGCAAAGCAGAATCTTATAGCCTATCTAATCCCCAAAGCGTATCTTGTGACACCTAACGTACCGGAAGCAGAAGAAATAACAGGAATGAAAATACATACATTAGAAGATATGAAAAAAGCAGGTGAGAAGATCTTGGCAATGGGGCCAAAGTATGTACTCATGAAAGGCGGTCACTTAGAAGGTGATGCCATCGATGTACTGATGGGTGAAGGGGTCTTTGAAGTATTGGAGCAAGAAAGAATAGACAGGAAAAATACTCATGGCACAGGGTGTACCATCTCTTCGGCGATTACAGCACATCTTGCACTAGGTTACTCGGTAGTGGAAAGTGTTAGAAGAAGTAAGGCGTATATTACCGAAGCCATCAGACATAGCTTTGATATTGGCAAAGGTGTAGGACCGGTGCATCATTTTTATGGGTTAGAGAATAAAAACTAAAATGTTAAATTTAGAAAAATCTAATTTTACCTATATTTAATGAAACTAGCCTTTAGATTTTACATAGCCTCCGTATACTGTGGTTGAAAAATTACAGTATACGGAGGTTTTTTTATGAACAACAAAGTAGGTATCACACAGTCTCAAAAACTTATGATTTTTGTATTAAGTATGTCACTTTATGGTTTAGCAACTTTATTTACAGAACTCATTCCAAAGTTTCAAGTAGGTATTGTAGAATTTTCCGTTGAATACTTTTTATTTATTCCCCTTACGTTAGCCATGTTATTTGACCCACTTTCAGCAGCTTTAGGTGCAGCAACGGGCGAGATCGTCTTTAGTGAGATTATGCTCGGGCAATTTGGTGGCATTGGTGAGATGGAAAAGTTTTTGACTTTGACAATAGGGATTTACATAGCAGGGCGTATGATTAAGAATCCTAGAAATCGTAAAATGGTAGGCATCGCAGCGATGACAGGTGTTGTGGTACAGCAGTTTATGGGCACGATGGTAGATATCTTGAAAGTACAGTTTGCTATTGAAAGTTTTGAAGCAGTGGCGGGGCTCCCAGAAAGTGTGTACTTTACTGAAGGGTTTGCTTTCTTAAATGACGTTTTATTCTCAGGGATTTTATTCTGTCTTATACCAACCTTGTTCCTTGTACCAAAGCTTTATGGCAAGATTGAACCTTTACTAGGGATGAAACCAAGAGATGCCAAGACCATTCTAAAAGGCGATGCAGTCTTCTCACCAAAGGTAGTTCTTTTAAGTATTATAGGGTTTGTAACAGCAGTGGGTGTAGAATTCTTGTCAGAGACAGGCATATCACTTATTGAGTGGGAGATGGAATGGGCAGAGAGTAATATGGCCATAGGCATAAGCATCTTAGTGGCTATTGTATGTAGTGTAGCGGTGTGGCAGTGGATGAAAAAAAGTGGCAAGCATTATGAGGAGCATCTGTGATGATAGAGATACAAGGACTAACCTTTACTTACCCAGGTGCCGAGATACCTCAACTTAAAAAGATTGATTTGACTATTGAAAAGGGAGATTTTGTCGCTATTGTAGGTAACAATGGGTGTGGCAAATCCACTTTATGCAAGACTTTGAATGGGCTTATTCCCCATTTTATCACAGGTGATATGGAGGGGAAGGTGCTGATTGATGGTATAGATACTACGAAGGAAGAAGTAGGAAAGTTAGCCTGTAAAGTAGGTTATGTGTACCAAGATTTTGAAAATCAAATTGTACGTCCTACGGTACTAGATGATGCGTCGTTTGCTTGTCTAAACTACGGCTATGAAGATTATGAAGAACGTGGTAAAGCTGCGGTGAGAAGATGTGGTTTACAAGGGAAGACCTATGATTACGTATGGCAATTATCAGGTGGACAAAAGCATTTGCTGGCATTGGCAAGTACAGAAGCTTTAAGTCCAGATGTGATGATTCTAGATGAGCCTATTGCCCAATTAGACCCAGCTCATGCAGAGCAAATCTATGAGGTGCTAAAGGATCTGAATGAAAACCATGGAAAGACCATCATAGTGATTGAGCATCATACAGAATTTATAGCCCATTACTGTAAGCACGTGGTCTTGATGAAAGACGGTGAAGTGGTGTGGAAGAAAAAGACAAAGGAAGCGTTGCAATGTGTCGAGGTATTACAAGCAAGCAATGTCTTTCCACCACAAGTAACACTTGCAGCCGAGAAGTTGATGCAAGCAGGGAAGTTACCTTTTGGTGTGTTACCCACTACCTTAGAAGAGGGAAAGAAAACTTTTGGTAATCTGAAGTACATAGGTGAATCGGATACTTCTAGTAGTCATCATACAAAAGAAATAAATGAAAAAGAAATAAATAAAAAAGAAGTGATGATGCAGTTTGAAGATATAGAAGTGGCTTACCGTGCAGTCAAAGGTGAAGAAATCAAACTGATGGAGCACTTTAATCTAACGATTCACAAAGGTGAGAAGATTGCTTTGATTGGTTCTAATGGCGCAGGCAAGTCAACGCTGATGAAGATGATGCTAGGTTGTGTGAAGCCTTCAGCGGGTACGATTTATCTAGATAAGAAGCCTCTTAAAGACATACCATTTGAGGCATTGGCTAGAGAAATTGCATTGGTGTATCAAAATCCGGAGGAAATGTTTATTAAGGATAGTATCAGAGGAGATGTCATGTATGCCATGCAGGTACGTGATGTGGAAGCTTATGAAAAGCGTACCGAAGAGCTTCTTGCAAGGTTTAGGTTAGAGAGCTTAGGGGAAAGAGATGGCAGACTTCTTTCGGGTGGGCAAATGCGACGTGCATCTTTGGCCATAGGGATTGCCCTCAAGCCTAGCATCCTGCTATTGGATGAGCCGACGGCAAATCTAGATATTGCAACAAGACAAGAAATTATGCGAACGTTACAAGATTTAAAAGGTACCACAGAGACGATTATGATTGCCACCCATGACATGCAACTAGTGTGTGACTGGGCAGAGCGTATCATCGTGTTATGTCAGGGTAAGGTAGTAGCTGATGGTACGAGGGAAGCTATTTTTAGCAATGAAGAAGTGATGGAACAGGTAGGGATTCGCCCACCAGCGATTTATAAGATGGGAAGGGCGTTAGATGAGCGTGCTGCATGTTATACCATGGAGACATTTTGTGAGCGTTTTAGGGAGGAGAAGCAAATAGGATGAGTAAAATTTCAGAAGTTATAGTAGATAAAATATCAATTGACTATATTAGGCATCAAGTACTTCAAAATGCCTATGGCAATGATGATACGTTCATTGCTAAGCTAGACCCTAGAATATTGCTAGGCTGGTACTGTTTCTTTGGGATTGTGCCATGGTTTACCCACAATGTTTTACTACTTTTATGTTTCTTTGTATTTGTAGTAGGGACCACGAAATTAGCAAAAATTGCACCACTTGTTTTATTTGTATTTTGTGTGGGGGTCTTTTCTCAGACGGGGTACTTACTCATTGTATCCCTCTTTTTTGGCGGTGATCTGTCAACCATTGCACCACTTTTAGTGATGACACTGAAAGTAGCGGTAGTATCTCTGGCATCTATTACAGTGTTTTCAGGGTTAGACCCAGATCGGCTTGCCAATGGTCTTCTGTGGTTCGGATGCCCAGACCAACTTTCTTTTAGTATTGCTTTTGGTTATCGCATTCTACCTCTTCTTATGGAGAGTTTTCAAAATATCCTTTTATCCTACAAGTTGAGAGGAAAGGCGCCTATCCATACAACAAGTGTGGGTAAAATCAAGTATTTAGCTTATCAAGTGAAAATTATTATGATGGCATTTTATCCACTCATGCTCAATACGGCAAAGCGTGCAAGGACAACCGTTGAAGCTTTGGAACTTAAAGGGTATCGCTATGCCATGACCAATCCTAAAGTCAAAAAACTTAAGTTGCAAACACTACGTGTGACACGACAAGACCTAGGGTTTGTAGGTGTATCGGTATTATGGGTTATAGGAAGTATACTCATTGCTTGGTAGTAAATAAAAAGGAGGAACAGTAATGAAGATAGATTTTCACACACATGGGAAACTAGCAAAGAAGTTGCCTTTTTCAGAAGCTTATACAGACTGGCTTTTTCAAGAGGCAAGGCGTGCAGGACTAGATGCGATTTGCTTGACAGAGCATTTCAATACCTATGCTTTTGAAGAACTTTATACGTACATAGAGAAAAAGCTAAAAGCGGATGGCGATAGTTTTTTAGCAGGAGAATTACGGGTTTTCCCAGGGATGGAAGTAGATGTGGCAGAAGGTGGTCATGTACTCGTCATAGGTAAATTAGAGCATATTAGAGCCGTGAATCAATTGCTTGATCCGTACAAGACGAAGGGTCAATTTATACCTTTTGAAGGACTACTAGCAATGACCAAAAAGTATCCTTTGCTTATAGGAGCGGGGCATCCTTTTAGAGAAGGTAGCAAGCTGTGGCAATTTGAAGGTTTTGATTTTATAGACCTGAATGGTAAGGATATGGCTTGCAATCAAAAGGATAATAGGGAAAAAGTAAAGGAATGGAGCCGTAGCCTAGGCATTCCTATTGTAGGGGGAAGTGATACGCATCAGGCACTTCAGTATGCTTGTGTCTATAGTGAGTTTGAAAGTGTCTGTCATACCATTGAAGACTTAAGAGAGGGACTAAAGACAAGCAAGGTACATACCACCTCCACAATCGCCAAACAAGTAGAATCGGCATCTCTCCTAAAAAAAGCATTTAAAGCAATCTATACACTTGGGGGAGACTATACACAGGTGTTTAAAAAGGGTATAGAGGATTAGAAAATCCCACAGAACGTTCATCGTGAACGGTCTGTGGGATTTTGTATGCTTGGAAAAATGGAGGACTAATTATAAAAAAGAGGACATAGGCTAATAAAATGGAGGTGTAAAAATAAAGTAATGCTATCCAAGTGATAATAATTATTATATAATAAAAACAAGAGGAGGTGGTTTTGTGAAAGCAAAAGCACGTTATCAAATACAAATTATCCTACTGTGTTTATTTTTAATCATTATAAATACCTTTGTACTGACAAGAAAGAATCAGGCAAAAGGAACTTTAGAGAAGGATACACTCGTTGTAGGAATGGAACTTAAGTTTCCACCTTTTGAAACCATTGATAATGAAGGAAATCCTACCGGAGTATCAGTAGAGCTTGCCCAGGCTATTGGAGAGAAGTTAGGGAAGCAGATAGAGATTAAAAGTCTTGATTGGGCAGGGCTCATACCAGCACTTCAGACACAAAATATCGATATGATTCTTTCTTCTATGAGTATTACAGAGGAGAGACTAGAGACCATTGATTTCTCCGATGAGTATGCTAAGTCAGATTTGGGATTAGCAGTGCATAAGGCAGCACCAATAGAGAGCTATGAAGCATTAAATGAGAGTAGCTATACAGTAGCAGTTAAGCAAGGGACTATGGGCGAAATGTGGGCCATTAAACACTTGCCAAATGCCACACTTAAGACATTTACAGAAGTATCAGCAGCACTGTTGGATGTGAATATGGGACAAAGTACAGCTTTTATTTATGATCCACTTAGTCTTATTGAAGGGACAAAGTCATTAAGTCAAATTAAACTAGTGCTTGATCCGTTGCCAGAGGTACAGGGATGGGGAATAGGTATGCGAAAAGGTGAAGAGGCTCTAGGTGAGGCTATCAATGAAGCACTTCAGGAAATAAAAGCAGAAGGTTTCTTTGAAGAGATGCGTGAAAAATATTTAAAGGAAGAAGTGGAAAAATATGAGTCTTACGGACTTAAGTATTTCTTCTAGGAGGGGCTATGAACGAGAAAATATGGAAAAAAATATGGGATATACTGGTCGTTTTTGCAGTATTCAACCTCATTGTTTTATTTGTTATTTATAAAAATCCAGATTTTACAATCAATATGGAAGCCGTAGAACGCTATGGTCATTTGCTACTTCAAGGCTATGGGCAGACCATACTCATAAGCATTGTATCGCTTTTTTTAAGCTTAGGATTCAGTGGCATTATGTTTGGCATGAGTATTAGTAAGCATACATCCCTTAAGTACTTTTATAATGTGCTGACACAGATCGGGCTTGGGGTACCACTTATGGTGCATGTGATTGTATTGTATTTCTTTTTGACGTCAGCGATGGGTATTAAAAATCCGCTTATAGGAGGGACACTTATTTTATCACTCTACATGGCGTGTTACTTCGCAAAGACTTTTGAAGGGGCATACCATGCCATAGCACCACAGCAGTTTAAGATGATGCATATGCTCCAATTACCACGCAGTGTATGTATGGGGAAAATTATTGTGCCGCAGATGATTCGTAGTACATTACCGACCCTTACCAGCCATTTTGCACTCCTTGTGAAAAGTACGGCACTGTTATCCCTTATATCCGTACCGGAGTTTACACAGTTTGTAAACTTATTTAATTCAAGAACACTGGAGTTTGTGACAGGCTACGTCGTATTGGCGGTGGGGTACCTAACCATTACCATTCCCCTTAGTTTATGTGCAAATTGGCTCAATAAAAGGATGGTGAACTGATGAAACTAGAAATTAAAAACTTAGTCAAAAAGTATGGTGATGAGCATGCTTTAAATATAGATGAACTTTATCTAGAAGGCATCAATACCTTGGCGATTGTGGGACCAAGTGGAGGTGGGAAAAGTACCCTTCTGAAAATACTTGGGACAATAGAAGAAGCAGATGAGGGATCTATCAAACTCAATGAGAGAGAGATTGTAGGGCTTAAAGACTATAAGTCTTACCTAAAAGATATAGGCTTTGTCTTCCAACATGATAATCTGTTTCCGAATCTTACAGTCATAGAGAATGTGACCATTCATCTTATTCATACCTATAAGATGGCAAAGGAAGAGGCAGAAAGCTTGGGTGAGAAGTGGCTGGAAAAGGTAGGGGTGCTGGAGCATAAAGAGAAAAAAGTGCATCAACTAAGTGGGGGACAGGCACAACGTGTGGCCATCGTCAGAGCACTTATTACTGGAGCAAAGCTTTTGATGTTAGATGAGCCGACAAGTGCTTTAGATCCTGAACTTTCCTACGAAGTAATGATAACGCTTATGGCAATGAAAGAAGAGTCGGATATGATTATTGTGACCCACGAATTACACTTTGCAGAGAAATTCGCAGACTACTATTTATTCGTAGAAAATGGAAGTGTTTTATGTCACGGGCCTATAAAAGAGTTGTTTGAACATCCGGATAAGCGTATACAGGAGTTTGTGAATAAAATTACATTTAAGTAAGAAGATAAGGCGATCTGTCGCCTTATTTTTGTACTTTTAAAGAGAGGTGTAAAAGGGGTATAATAGGATGAAAGTAAAAAGTAAACTTGATAAGGAGGACACCATGAATATTTTACTAGAACTTAGTATGGTTTTTGCCATTTGTTTAACAGGCGAATGGTTAGCGATGTTGTTGCCCATTCCTATGCCAGCAAGTATTTTGAGCATGGGGATATTATTTATAGCATTTCTTTTAAGATGGCTTAAGCTAGAATCAGTAGAGCATGTGAGTCAATTTCTACTGAAAAATATGGCTTTTTTCTTTATACCAGCAGGTGTAGGGATTTTGGAGTACTATGAGTTATTAAAGGCAAATATGATCCCTTTTATACTCATCTGTATCCTATCTACAATTTTAACTTTTGCAGCTACGGCTTATACAGTACAACTGGTTATCACACTACAAACGAGAAAGGAGCACACAGATGGAGCAGATTCTTAATAGTCCTTATATGGGAATTATCTTATCAATTGTAGCCTATAAAATAGGACTAGAGGTAAATCGTAAGCTCAAGACACCTTTGGCCAATCCGCTACTGATTGCTATATGTATCATTATTGGGGTACTACAACTAGGTGGTATTTCTTTAGAAAGCTATGAAAAAGGTGGAAGTATTATTGGCTTGTTTTTAGCGCCAGCTACAACGGTATTGGCTGTATCTATTTATAAGCAATTAAAACTTCTAAAAAAATACTGGCTACCGATTATAGTAGGAGCTTTTGCGGGTAGTCTAACCTCGGTTGTAAGTATTATTGCCCTTACAAAAGCATTTGGATTAGATATGCAGCTAAGTGCTTCTTTGGTACCAAAGTCTGTAACAACACCTATTGCCATAGAGATTTCCAATCAGTTAGGAGGTATCCCACCTATTACAGTGGCGGCAGTTGTCATTACAGGAATTATGGGAGCCGTCTTCTCACCGTTACTTATCAAGTTATTTAAAGTCAAGCATCCTATTGCTAAAGGTGTAGCTATAGGTACATCAAGCCACGCATTAGGAACTACAAAAGCCATTGAACTAGGTGAAGTTGAAGGGGCGATGAGTGGCATAGCTATCGGTATTGCAGGGATTCTTACAGTAGTTATTACCCTATTTTTAGCGTAGAGTAAAAGGTATAGATACAATAGAAAAAATAGAAAATCAGGGGTGAACAAGATGGAGAAGGTACTTTTAGAAAAACAAAAGGCATACCTAGAAGACGTAGGGGGAATAGCTGTCAAACAAAGAATCCTACATCTTAAAACATTAAAAAAAGCGATACAGGCTTACGAGACACAAATATTAAAGGCACTAGCAAAGGATTTAGGTAAGCATGAATTTGAAGGCTACTCAAATGAAGTAGGGTTTGTATACAGTAGCATCAATGAGGCTATCAAATATATAGGGCGATGGACAAAGGTAAAAAGAGTCAAAAACGATAAAGCACAGCTACCGGGTAAATCATTGATTTATAGAGAACCTTATGGTGCAGTCCTTATAGTAGGACCGTATAACTATCCTTTCCAATTACTGATAGAACCTCTTATTGGCGCCATTGCAGGGGGCAATACAGCCGTGCTTAAACCATCAGAGTATACGGTGCATACAGAGCGTGTCATAAAAGAAATGATTGAAAATTACTTTTCACCAGAGTATATTGCAGTCGTTACAGGTGATTATGAAGTGAATAGTCGTCTATTGGACTTAGCATTTGATTACATCTTCTTTACTGGAAGTGTGAATGTAGGAAAAATCGTCATGGAGAAAGCCAGTAAGCATTTAATCCCTATCACTTTAGAATTAGGGGGCAAATCCCCAGTCATTGTGGAGAAGAGTGCAAATCTTAAAGTAGCGGCTAAGCGTATCTTGTGGGGTAAACTTTTAAATGCAGGGCAGACTTGTGTCGCACCAGATTATGTGTTGGTGGAAAGCTGTATTATGGATGCACTAGGTGAAGAGTTGAAGAAAGGTATTACCACTTTTTATGGAGAATCCATCAAGGAGAATAAAGACTTTGGTAGAATCATCAACGAAAGGCATATGAAACGACTAGCAGCATTGCTTGAAAGAGATAAGGAAAAAATCATCGTAGGGGGCGAAGTGGACTTTGAAGAACGCTTCATCGCACCTACGATCTTAAAAAACTGTAACTTGGAAGATGGAGTGATGTCGGAGGAGCTCTTTGGGCCTATCCTTCCACTTGTGCCTTATGAAGGTTTAGATAACATAAAGAAATACCTTAAAGCTCATCCAAAGCCTTTAGCCCTTTATGTATTTACTGAAGATAAAAAGTTCGCAGAAGATATCATCCGTCGCTTTGCTTTTGGAGGTGGCTGCATCAATGACACAGTGAGTCATGTAGCGTCTAAGTATTTACCTTTTGGAGGTGTAGGTACTTCAGGGATGGGAAAATACCATGGCAAGGCAAGTTTTGATACCTTTACCTATGAAAAAAGTATCGTCGTTAAACCTACAAAGATAGATGTTCCCCTCGTTTATCCACCTTATGGAAACAAAATAAAGCTTATTCGAAAGCTTATGAGATAGAAAAGAATGAATCCCCCAAAAGATCAGTTATAAGACTGAGATTTTGGGGGATTTACTTGTTTATTTATTCCATTCGAAGTCATGAGAGAGGGCGAGAAGTGTCGCTTGGACCCGATCCTTCACTTCGATTTTTTTAAAGAGCAACGTAATACAGTTGCGGATGGTCTTTTCAGAAAGAAAGAGTTTACTAGCAATCTGTTTGTTAGAAAGCCCTTGTGAAATATAAAAAAGAACTTCTTTTTCACGTGGAGATAAGAGGGAGAATGGGTTCTCATCCCAAGTGTCTTCAGGGGGTTCTGGTGGAATCTCTTGAACAATGTGAAAGACATACTTCGTAAGGGATTGATCAATGAAATGCCCCCCGGCCTGTATATGATTGATAGCATCCACTAAGGTTGTGCCAGCAGATTCTTTCAGGATATATCCGTCTACTTGAAGCTCGATGGCTTCTTTAAGGGTATTAAAATCATTTTCTACAGTAAGTAATAAAATTTTAGGTGAAGCATGGGAAGACTTTAGGCGTCTAACCACATCGATGCCATTAAGACAAGGCATATTGATGTCTAGAAGTAGTAAATCACAAGCTGTTGAGTCCACGAGACGAAGGGCATCTTCACCATTGGCACCTTCGCCTACAATGTGAATATCTGGATGAAAAGAAAGAATTTGTTTGATGCCTTCGCGTATCAGTGGATGGTCGTCCACTATAATAAGTTGAATAGGTGTTGTCATAAATACCTCCTACATAGGTAATAAGGGAAGTTGAATTTTAAACAACGAGCCCTTATTTTTTTTGCTAGTAACTTTTAGATGGCCTTTAAGTTCATGAATACGGGTAGCTATATTTGAGAGCCCATATGATTTTTTCTCAGCACAGAAGCTTTCAAAATTGAGAGGAACATCAAAGCCAATCCCATTATCTTCAAGATGAATATAAAGAAAATGATCACTTTCTGAAAGTCGCAATACAATATGAGTTGCTGCGGCATGTTTTTTTATATTATTAATCAGCTCCTGAACGATGCGATACACTGTGTTTTGCAAATGAGAAGGAATCGTAACGTTATCCAGTTCATAATAGAAATTAATTTGTGTCTTGCGTTGAGATAAGCTATTATACAGCATATTTTCGATAGAACTCTTAAGTCCATACTTTTCTAAAGGTGCAGGATTCAGGTTGAAAAGGATATCGCGGATATCTGAAAGTGTCGTAGATAAATCACTTTTAAGTTGCTCAAGTAAAAGTAGGCCTTGGGATAAATCTTGCTGAATAAGCGTGCGACAAAAATCAATACGCATCTGAACACTAGCGATATGCTGAGCGGGTCCATCGTGTAAATCACGAGCGATGCGAACCTTTTCATTTTCCACACATTTATAGAAAGAAAGATAATGTGCTAAAGAATCATCTGATGACTCCGACTCCACTGGCTCTTTGCCTAGCTGGTTAATCCCAGACTGGAGATAAGATAGAGACACAAGGAGTTGCTGTGCCATGGATTCAGCTTGATTGATATGTAATTTTTGATGCTTAAGTTCAAGTGCAAGCGCATCTCTACGAGTGATGAGGCACTTTTCTCTTTCAAGGGTTTGAAGGAGTTGAGAGTGAATATCACAAGCATAGTCGAAGATGGACTTCATCTTTTGGTGTCCCTCTTCTGAGAAATCACAGGATGCCAAGGCAAGCTTTTGGCGTAATTGTTTATCCAGTAGTGTAAGGTGTTCTACCTTTGCAAAAATATCAGGAAGTTCACTGGTGATATTTAAAAGTTCTTGTTTTTTATCACTATGATCATTTTGTAAGCTTTTAATAATAGAAACAATGATGTTTTTATTTGTTTCAAGCGTATAGACTGTTTTTTCCATAATTTCGAGTAGCGTTATATCGTTTGGCATAGGTGTACCCCTTCTGTAAAAATAGTAAGCCGTTAGTTTATTATAACGGATAACAAAAGTTCACTTCAACAAATACAGAAGTATTTTTAAATTATAATTCATATTTAAACTAAAAAATGTAAAAATAAAAGCGTAAACACATCAAACATATGTGAAAAATAGACAATAACTAAAAGGTTGAATTGTCAAAAAATTAGAAAAATATTAAAATTTCATTACAATACTTTACGAATATATGGACTATGTTACTATAGCAAGTGGAGGTATATTCTAAAAAAAACATAAGGGGGTAAAGTATTGTGAAGAAATTATGGCGTAAAATGACGACATCAATGATGGCCATGATTGTTGCATCAACAAGTTTGTTGAATGCAGCACCACTTCAAGCAAAGCCAGTAGAGACGAGAGATAGTAGACTGGTAGAACAAAGTGAAGCAGAAGCGCTTCAAAGAAAAATTGTAGGTTATTTCCCAAGCTGGGCATATAAAGACCCAGTACAAGGTAACTTTATGGCGACAGACTTACAATGGGATGACTTAACACACATCCAGTATTCATTTGCGGGGGTAGATCCAAAGACAAACAAGATTTATTTATTAAGTGAAGGTGATGAATACGCTGCTACAGGAGAAGATTTCTCAGCGTACGGACCACTAATGCATGAAGGCAAAGAAGTCAAGCTTGACCCTACATTGCCTTACAAAGGACACTTTAATTTAATGCAAGTTATGAAAAAACAATATCCAGATGTAAAAGTAGTCATATCTGTAGGTGGATGGGCTGCATCAACTGGGTTCTACACGATGATGGATACAGATGCAGGTATTAATACTTTTGCAGATTCTTGTGTGGAGTTTATTCGTCAATACGGATTAGATGGGGTGGATATCGACTTTGAATATCCATCAGCAACAAGTACATCAGGTAATCCAAATGATCAACATTTAGCAGAGCCACGTCGTAAGACGATTAATGCTCGTTATAACAAAATGATGAAAACATTAAGAGAAAAATTAGATAAAGCATCATTAGAAGATGGTAAATACTATTCATTATCTGCGGCAGTAGCTGCATCAGCATGGGTACTTGGTGGCGTGACAGATAGTGAGTATGCACAATACTTAGATTTCCTAAGCGTTATGTCTTATGACTTCCATGGTGCATGGAATGGGCATGTAGGAAACTTAGCTAATATCTACTGTGACCCTAATGATCCAGAGACAAATGGTCAGGTAAAAGATTATCTTGCTATGGACTGGGCATATGATTATTATCGTGGGGTATTACCTCCCGAAAAGATTCTGATGGGTATTCCATACTATACAAGAGGACATGAAAAAGTTAAGAAGCAACCAGGTGCAGAGACAGGATTACATGGTGATGCTTTCAAAACCCGTATCCCACCAGCAGGTTGGGGTGCAGATAAAGAATGTAACTGGTGGGGAGATGATGATGATGGAAATGGTAGTATCGATCCATCAGGAGCAAACCCACTATGGCATGTACTCAATCTTATGGATAGTGATGCGAACTATGTGAGATATTGGGATAACGTAGGTAAGGTGCCTTACATATGGAATGAAGCGAGAAGTACATTCCTTTCATTTGAAGATGAGCAATCTATCAAAGAAAGAGTTAAGTACATTGAAGATAAGAATTTAGGTGGTGCACTTATCTGGGTTATGAATGGAGATTATGACCTTAATCCAAATTACGATCCAAGCTATGACCCCACAACCGCAGATCGTAATGATCCAAGCTTTGATCCAAACCTTGCCAATAAAGGGAAGTACACTTTCGGAGATACTTTAACAGAAACCTTAAGAGCTGGGATAGATCGTATTGGACCATGTGAAAAAACAGTAACACCATGGGATACTTTAGCAACAACAGATGTAGAAGTAACCATGAGTATCAAGTATGACCATCCAAATGGTGAATACTTATTCAACATTAAGAATGTAGGTAAAGAAGATATCGCGGGTAACTGGAAACTTGAATTTGATTTTCCAAAATCAGCGAACTTCAAAGGTTCTTGGGATGGAACAGTTTCTAAAGAGGCTAATGGAGAATTTACACACATCACCATCTCAGGTGGTGGATGGAATGTCATTAAGCCAGGTGCTGTCGTACCAGTAAGAGGTGCAGTAGACCTTTGCTACTCAGGGGTTCAAAATATTACTTTCAACGGACTTAAACCAATCAACCTTGCAACAGGTAATGAAGGGCCAGTAGTTGAAAAGCCATTAGCGGCGACACTTACAACAACAACACCAGTTACAGAGACAGGTGATTATGTAGTTAATGCAAGTATTCCAGCAAATAGCAAAGCTACAAGCTATAAACTTTACGAAAATAATGTAGAAATCAAAAATGGTGTCGTTGATCCTAAGGCAGCTACTGCAATGATTTTCACAGAAAACTTTGCCAAGAAGCCAGTAGGCAAGTATAGTTATCGCTTAGATTTAATAAATGATAAAGCGACAACACCAAGTAATGCGCTTAATGTAGAAGTGAAAAAAGCAGGCGTGCTTTTAACAGCAAGCATCAGCTCAAGTACACTTAAAACAGATACAGGTATGTATGACCTTACTGTGAACATTCCAGCAAATAGCAATGCATTACGTTACAACGTACTTGAAAATGGTACGTCAATCAAGACTGGTACAGTGGATCCAAAAGCAGCCAATGCGACAAACTTTGTGATCAATGTGGTAGATAAGGCAATTGGTAAATACGCATACACAGTACAATTAACAAATGATAATCCAAATGCAGCTGAGAACAGTACAATGTCTCAAGCAGTTGTAGTAGAAGTAGTCGCACCACAACCAGATGTTGTACTTGCAGCAAGTGTAAGTACAAGTGTAGCAAGTACAGATACAGGCGCTTACGATGTCAATGTGACAATACCAGCAAATAGTAAAGCGACAAGCTACACACTTTATGAAAATGGTAAGTCTGTGAAGACAGGTACTGTGAATCCAAAGGCAACAACAACACAAAAAGAAAAGTTAGCTGTTACAGGCAAAGAAGTAGGTAAGTATACTTACAAAGTAGAACTTACAAACGGTGTGATGACCACACCATCAAATGAAGCAAGTGTAGAAGTAATAGAGAAACAACCAGATGTGGTACTGACAGCAAGTGTAAGTACAAGTGTAGCAAGCACAGATACAGGCGCTTACGATGTCAATGTGACAATACCAGCCAATAGCAAGGCTACAAGCTACACACTTTATGAAAATGGCAAGTCAGTGAAGACAGGTGCTGTGAATCCAACGGCTACCACGAATCAAAAAGAAAAATTAGCTGTTACAGGCAAAACAGTAGGTACCTATACCTACAAAGTAGAGCTTACCAATGGTGCGATGACTACTACATCAAATGAAGCATCAGTTGTAGTAGAAGAGAAAAAGCCATCAGGTGTGAAACCAGCAACACCAAGTGTGAGCCATAACAACTGGGATGGCAGAGATAGTTATGATATTAGCTTCAACATGTGGTGGGGAGAAAATGGTGACCAATGGAAACTTTATGAAAATGATAAAGAAATCCATGCAGCTAGCCTTACACCAAATGGCACACAAGCTCAGTCAGGCGCTTATAAAGTAGAAAAGAGAGATGCAGGTACTTATAAGTATAAAGTAGAGCTTATCAATGCAGCAGGTAAAGCAGTATCTAATGAAGTAAGTGTTGAAGTAAAAGGAACAAGTGGCGGCGGCGGTGGTCAACCACCAGTAGCTACACAAAAACCATCAGCACCAGCAGTAGCACATGATAACTGGGATAATGATGGCAACTACAACATCACATTCAATATGTGGTGGGGTGTAAATGGTACTGAGTGGAAGCTATATGAGAATGGTACATTAATCCATACAGCAGCACTTACAGCGAATGGGAATAGTGCACAGTCAGGTAGCCAGGCATTCACTGGCAAAGCACCAGGATCATACACCTACAAAGTAGAGCTTATCAATGAAGCAGGTGCTACAACTTCAAATGAAGTAACTGTAACGGTTAAATAATAAAGGGGGAAAAGAAAAAATGAGAAGGTCTTTTAAAAAAGCATTAGCCTACATGGCAGCTGTTGCGATTGGTATGGGTACGTTTGGGGCGACACCTGTACTAGCAAATCCAATGATGAGTATTGCAGCAGCAGTACAAATACCAGGAAAGCCTGGTCTTACACATGATAACTATGAAGGAAAAGGGGAATTCAATTTACAAGCAACCCTTTGGTCACAAGCAACAGCGAATAAAGCAACACTTTATCAAGATGGTGTAGCTATTGCTGAGAAGCCACTTACACCAAGTCAGTATGGTAGCCAAACAGCAGACTTCAAAGTAGCACCACTTTATAATGGCGAGTATAGTTACTATGTGGAATATAGCAACGAAGCAGGTGCTAGTAAGTCTAACGTAGTTGTTGTTAAAGTAACAAAAGGTAAATTACCGGCACCACCAGACCGTACAGAGCCCAATACCAATGGTAAACGTATCGTTATGTATTATCCAGAGTGGGGCATTTATGCAGGACACAATCAGTGGATGCCAAAAGATATTCCATGGGAATACATTACCCATATGAACTATGCATTCGCCACAATCCAAGGCATTAGCCCAACGATTGGGCCAGCAGTAGGTCAAAATGAAGTTAAACTTTTTGACGAATTTGCGGCTACTGAAGCAGATGCAGGTACAGGCGAGCCATATGGTTCAGAGTACAAAGGTACTTTAGGTGCTATGAGAAAAGCAAAAAGAGAATACTCACATGTACGTATGATGATGAGTATCGGTGGTTGGTCTCAATCAGCAAACTTCGTAGAAGCTGCTGCAACACCAGAAGCAAGAAAAGCTTTCTGTGATAGTGCGATTGCACTTATGAGAAAATATGAGTTTGATGGCATCGATATCGACTGGGAATACCCAACATTTGTACGTGATGGGGATACAAAAGATAATCCAAATGATCAAGGTAACCCACGTGCTAATCCAGCGGATAAAGAAAACTTTACACTTCTTATGAGAGATTTACGTCAAGCACTTGATAAAGCTGGTGCAGAAGATGGTGCAAAGTACGAACTTAGTGCAGCAGTAGGTTGTGGTATCGATAAGATGGAGCAAACAGAAGTTGCAAAATATGCGCCATATATGGACTTTATCAACCTTATGACTTACGACATGCATGGTGCTTGGGAAGATATCACAGGACATCAATCACCAATGTACGGACGTACAGCTGCAGAAGGCAACCCATACGATGAAGTCGTATCTCAATACACAGTAACACAATCAGTAGCGAACTTTATCGCAGCTGGTGCACCAGCAGATAAGCTTGTAGTAGGTATCCCATACTACACAAGAGGCTGGGGTGGCGTAGAGCCAAAAGAAATCATCCCAGGTCTTCCAGGTTTACATGGTAAAGCAACAAAGAATGCAACTGGTAGCTATGCACCAAGTACAAAAGGTATTTTTGATGGTGGTGTGTATGCAGGTAACAACCCATACTACTATGTAGAAGAAGTATTAGAAAAAGATCCATCATTCAAAAAATACTGGGATCCAATTGCTCAAGTACCATACTTATACAGTGCATCAAAGAAAGAGTTCTATACTTATGACGATCCAAAATCTACAGGTATCAAACTTGACTATATCAATGCCAATGATTTAGGCGGTGCAATTCTTTGGGAAGCTACTTGTGAAAGAGTAGGCAATCCAGTACTTACAAAGCAAATTTACAATGCATTTGCAGGTCCAGTGAAACCTCTTCCAAAGCCAGGAACATTAGCAGTAGATAAAACAGCAGTTAAATTAGGTGAAGGTTATACTGTAACCGCTAACATTCCAGCAAATAGTGATGCAACAAGCTTTGAAGTATTAGAAAATAATGCAGTTATCAAGTCAGGTCAAGTAAGTGCAGGTGCACAAACCATTACAGTACCAGTGGTTAAAGAAAAAGTAGGAACATACAATTATGTATTAGTACTTAAAAATGCAGCAGGTGTTAAAAATAGTAATACTGTCTATGTAAAAGTAGAAGCACAAGCAGTTAAACCAGCAAACCTTAGTGCAACAGCACCTGAAAAAGGTAGCTACACAGTAACACTAGACATTCCAACAGCGAGCAATGCTAAAAACTACACATTGTTTGAAAATGGTGCAATCATTGCATCAGCATCAATGGATCCAATGGCAGCAGCTAAGATTGACGTACCTTGTCAAAATAAAGCAGCTGGAACATACACTTATGTAGCAGAATTAAGCAATGAAACAAGCAAAGTATCAAGTAATACCATTAAAGTAGCTGTAGAAATAGGTGCAGTAAATACAGCACCAGTTATTAAAGGCGTGAAAGATGCAACTATCCAAGTTGGTGATGCATACGATCCAATGACAGGTGTAACAGCAACAGATAAAGAAGATGGTGATTTAACAAAGGCTATTCAAGTTAAAGGTAACGTAGATACAACAAAAGTAGGTGTTTACACAGTAGCTTACACAGTAGCAGATAAAGAAGGTTTAGAAGCGACTGCTACATGTACAGTAACAGTTCAAGAACAACCTCCAGTAGAAAATACAGCACCAGTTATTAAAGGTGTCAAAGATGCAACCATCAAAGTGGGTGAGAGCTATGATCCAATGACAGGTGTAACAGCAACAGACAAAGAAGATGGTGACTTAACAAATGCTATCAAAGTAGCAAGCAATGTGGATACAAGCAAAGCTGGTACTTACACAGTAAGCTACACAGTAGCAGATAGCCAAGGCTTAACAGCAACTGATAGCTGTACAGTAACCGTTGAAAAAGAAGAAAAACCAGATCCAAACAATACTTATGATCCATCAAAAGTTTACAATGGTGGCGATAAAGTCATGTACAATGGTACAGAATACACAGCAAAATGGTGGACACAAGGTGAAACACCAGGTCAATCAGCAGTATGGGAGCAAAAACCAGAAGTAGGCGAAGGCGGTGTGCCAGTCTACAT
>JBOFIT010000186.1:0-3122 GCA_051650305.1 Cellulosilyticaceae bacterium | reverse complement strand
ATTCTAATTAAAATTTGTAAAAAGGTACCTAAAAATAAATATATACTTGTATTTATAAGTAGAGTCAACAAAAACTAAAATAAATGGAGGAATAAACGATGAAACTTAAGAAATTAGTATGTGGTATGATGGCACTTGCCATATCAGGAGCAACTGTCTATGCAGCACCAGGAGATTACACAAAGCCAGCACAGCCACCAACAGGTCAGGAAGTGCCAGGGTTTAGACCGGTACAGCCAGTAAAACCAGGTATTCCAGTAAAACCAGAGACACTTCCAGCAGGTGTAAAGCTTACAAAAGATCAGGCAACAGCTATGGTGCTTCCTTATATGCCAAAAGCGTCAACTCATGTAGAGACAAAGCTTGTAGATGGCAAAGGTAAATATCACTATGAAGTAACTTACACATACAAAATGATGGAGCTTGTGAGTATTGTAGATGCTAATGCAGGCCAACTAGTGAAAATTTCTGCAGAAGATACGACTTTTGTAGGCATGAAGGTGAAGAATTTATTCCACAAAAATCCTAACTACACACCAGTTGTAACAGTAAAAGAAGCAGAAATGCAAGCAGTCAGCTTATTAAAAGACAGCAAAGTAAAAGAAGCAACACAACTTGGAGAGTTTAATCTTCTATGGGCATACCGTGTGGTCGTAGAAAATGCAGATATGACTGTACAAGTGATTGTAGATACAGAGACAAAGGCAGTAAAAGCAGTGTATGCATACCCTAAGCATGAAACTGAAAAGCCAGTAGAACCAGAGAAGCCAGATGAAAATAAGCTGCTTACAAAGGAAGAAATCATTGCAATCATCAACAAAATGCCACAATACAAAAAAGTAACCATTATTGATATCGAGCTAGACAAAGAAGACGGTCGATACATCTATGAAGTGGAAGGCGTAGACGGCAAATTTGAATATGATTTTGAAGTGGATGCAAAGACAGGAAAAATTTTAGATGTAGATAAAGAAAAATTAGATGATGATGACGATGATGAAGAGTGGGACGACTAATAAGGGATAAAAAGAAAGGGCTATTGCGAAAAGCAATGGTCCTTTCTTTTTGCATCTTTGTGAAAGTGTAAAATATAGTATATAATTAAGATAAAGTTAAAACAAAAGTAAAAAGGGATGAAATATGAAATTTGAAAAAGTAATAACGGAAGAGCAAGATAAGGCATATATCAATTTTGTGAAGACGCTTTATAAAGGGGACCCTTTTTATAGAGATTATAATACGCCGATTATTAAAGAAATATTGGGGGAAACAAGTGCATTTAGTAAGAAATTAAAGAAGTGGGCATACCTCATTAAAGAAGATGAGAAGTGCGTAGGCGTTGTGATGTATCTCGTCCATGAGAGTTATAAGGATGTGGTACAGGTAGCTTTTATGGAATACACGCCCCATCCATACATTGCACAGGAGATTCTTTGGGAAGCTGTGACTTTAGCAAGGCAAGAAGGGGCTAGTGAAGTGGTAGTAGGCCTCAATGGTCATGTGAATTATGGATTGGGGATTTCGGTAGACCCTATGCATCAGCCGACTTTTGGGAGTACATATTCTAAACCGTATTATGTACAGGATTTGGAAGCGATGGGGCTCCAAGCGGTAGGTTTGACTACTTACCAAACGAAGTGGGAGCCTGTACTACCTTATAGTGAGACAAGATGCAAGTCTCTTACAGAAGGATTTACCTATCATTTTATGAGTAGTAAATCATTTGAAGAAGATGTGGCACTGTATACGTCGCTTAATAATAAGTGTTTTGTAGACCATCCTTTTTATTTTCCACGTACAGTAGAGGAGGATAAAGAACTTTTCAAGTCGTTAAAGTATTTTATGGACAAGCAGTCCTTGATTTTTATCCAACATCAGGGGCAACCGATAGGGTTTATGATGTGGTATCCAGACTGGGGAGAAGTCATGATGCAGGGAGAAACCTTAGGACTTAAGACCTACCTTAAGACGAAATGGAATCGAAAAAAAGTAAAGACCTTTAAGATTGTGGAGTGGGGAGTGCTTCCACAATACCAAGGAGGTGGCGTGCCATTGGCAATGCTTTATAAGTGCTATGAAATTCTAAAAGGAAGAGGCTTTGAGAAGTGTAAGAGTAGCTGGATTTTAGATAGTAACTTAGATTCCAATAGTTTTTGTAGGAAATGGGCCGAACCTTATGAGACATATAAGGTCTATACAATGGAAGTTGATAAGGAATAAAACGATGAGTGATTTTTTAGATAAAAGATACTGGGAGCAGTTGGCGATTTTCCATGAAGGCAACCCAAGGCGACATCAATTAGACGGCTGTGTAGTAAGTAGTTATGAGCTTAGACTTAATTTGCTGACCTATGGACAGGGAAAGTTGTATAAGAAAGTACGTATAGTGGGTATCCCCTTATCTGTTTCAGAGAAGGGGTATAGCTATGAGACAGATGAAGGAAAGCAGACTTTTTATAAATGGCTAAAGTCTCAGAGAGGGTTCACTGTTATTCTGAATGGCGACCAAGATTTAGCGACTGAATTGATAGGGGTGTATACTTTACCGACTGTTAAACTTCAGATGGATACGTGGCGGTATGATGACTATAAAAAATTATTACGTGCCCATTATCGGTATCGCATAAGAAAGGCTGAAAAGAAGTTTGAAGGTATAAGGATAGTGCAGAAGACTGAGTTTACACAGGAGCTGTATGAACTTTATGAGGGGGTGTATGAGCGTTCTAGCTATCCATTAGAGAAAAGTACAAGGCAGTACTTTGAGAAGATGGAGGCAGAGATGGTAGCCTTCTATGATGCTAAAGGACCTATAGGATTCTGTCAGTACTGCATCATGAATGAGACGTTATACTTTATTTTTTGTGGGATTAAGTATGAGGTGTTGGAGAAGCATGATACTTACTACAATATGTTGCTAGAGCTTATCAAGATAGGCTCAGAACATCAGGTGAAGTGTATTAATTTTGGACAGACAACGGAAGATGTGAAGCAGAAGCTAGGCGGCAAGCTAGAGATGCGCTATATGTATATCTACCATCCAAATCCATTGGTGAGGTGGTGTGTAGGAATGCTTAGCCGTATGTTTGCTTACCAAGTGCCACAAGCACAGTATCACGTCTTTA
>JBOFIT010000185.1:0-3596 GCA_051650305.1 Cellulosilyticaceae bacterium | reverse complement strand
TCAAGCATGTATTCAATCCCCATAAGGCCTGATACATTGGCAATCTCGTGAGGGTCAGCAATAAGTGTCGTTGTCCCAAAAGGTAGCACAGTCTTGGCAAACTCACAAGGTGAGATCATGCTAGACTCGATATGTACATGGCCATCTATAAAACCAGGAACTACATATTTACCTTGTAAGTCTATTTCTTGTTCACCCTTATAATCACCAATACCAATGATTTTATCGTCACATAAAGCAAGGTCACCACTTAGGATTTCCTTTGTAAAAACGTTCACAATACGGGCGTTTTTAAGAACAATGTCGGCTTTTTTTAGCCTACGGCATACGTTTAGATAATAATGTGTCTTCAATAGCGTAGCTCCTTTTCTAGTATTTTATTTTTTAAGGTATATCATATCAGAAAGAAGATACCTTGTCATCAAAAATTTTACCCTATAGCTATTTTTTTTTATGTTGGCTATAATATATATATACGACGTAGGAGGACTATATATGAAGATACAACATTTATTAAGCTATGTGCGACGCGCCATACAAGATTATGATATGATCCAAGAAGGAGATCGCATTGCGGTAGGGATTTCAGCTGGAAAAGATAGTCTAGCACTTCTCCTTGCACTGAGCTATCTGAAACGCTTTTATCCAAAATCATTTGAATTAGAGGCGGTCACTGTTTCTTTAGGCTTTGATAATTTTGATTTATCAGGTGTTATCAAGCTTTGTGAGCAATTAGGTGTGCGTTATACCGTATACGAGACAGAGATTGCAAAAATTATTTTTGAAGAGCGTAAAGAAAGTAATCCTTGCTCCTTATGTTCAAAAATGCGTAAAGCTGCATTATATAATAAAGCTAAAGAACTTGGCTGCAACAAAATTGCCTTAGGGCATAATAAAGATGATATTAATGAGACACTGCTGATGTCACTTTTATATGAAGGACGTATCCATACGATGCCACCAGTGATGACGTTTGAAGAAGGGGATTTAACCCTTATACGTCCACTGATTTATGTACCAGAAAAAGACATTCGTTATTTCGTCAAAAAGGAAGCTTTGCCAGTAGTGAAAAGTCCTTGTCCAGCAGATGGGAATACCAAGCGTGAGACGACGAAACAGCTTATTTATGGATTAGAAAAAGAAATCCCAGACCTCTCTTCGAGACTCTTTGGAGCGGTAGAACGTAGTCGCATTGAAGGTTGGGGGATTAAAGGGAGGTAAGACAGATGTCTACTTATAGCGATGCCAAGAATAAAAAGAATACGTTGCTTCTAAGAGCCATTTTAGAGGAATTCCCCCCTTATCTATTTGATTTTTTTAGGGGGCTTGAACATGTAAGCAGTATGAATACAAGGCTAGGCTATGCTTATGATCTGCGTATTTACTTTGATTACCTTATCCAATACTATAAGCCACTGATGCATCATGAGGCGATGGCCACATTAACGCTTCAGGAACTAGAGGCAATCTCACCAAGAGATATCGAAAAATACCTTGAGTACTTATCTTACTATGAAAAGGCTCAAGGTGAAGATCAAGTGGTCGCTTACCAAAATGGTCAAAAAGGCAAAGCGAGAAAGTTGGCAGCACTTAAGACTTTCTACCAATACTACTACAAGCAGCAGCGGATAAGTACCAACCCAACGGCCCTTGTGGACATGCCGAAAATCTATGAGAAACCTATCGTTAAGCTTGAAATAGAGGAAGTCGCAAAGCTACTAGACACCATCGAAGATGGGGATAAACTCACGGCAAAGCAGCAGCAATACCATGCCTATACCAAGCAACGTGACCTTGCACTTATATCACTGCTCCTTGGTACAGGCATACGTGTGTCTGAATGTGTGGGGCTGAATCTAGAAGATATAGACTTTAACTATAATGGGATACGCATCACCAGAAAAGGTGGTAATGAAACTATTATCTACTTCGGGGATGAGGTAGAGCATGCCCTTAGAGAGTATCTCGTGGTTCGTGAGACAAAAGAAAGTAAAGATGAAGACGAACCACTCTTCCTCTCTTTACAAAATAAAAGGCTATCCGTTCGCAGTGTGCAGATTCTTGTGAAAAAATACAGCACACTTGTGACACAACTTAAAAATATTACACCCCATAAGTTACGTTCTACATATGGTACCCAACTGTACCAAGAAACAGGCGATATCTACCTTGTAGCAGATGTCCTTGGGCACAAAGATGTGAATACGACCAAGAAACACTACGCTCAAATGGATGATGCCAGAAGAAAAATGGCCGCAAGCATCGTGAAGCTGCGGGATATAGAATAAGCAAATTAAAAAATCAGCATATCTCTAGGATATACTGATTTTTTTTCTATTTGTAATCCATTTTCTTGGCATAACCCTTATCAATCATAATTTGAGCTACACTTTCTTCCACGCCATTGATTACCACATAAACATCTGCTAAGTAGCGCCTAAAGCCATCTTGCTTAGTGGAACAAATCGTAATGGGTTGCCCCATAATAAGGGCTTCAAGGTAGGCTTTCGATGTAAGTCCATCCAGCCGCTCAGGGCCTTTAATCTCAGGTGCATTCATTCCTTTAATACGAAAACGTTCAGTAATAGTAATATAAAAGCCTAAGTCTACTCTAGCTTCAAAGGTGTCTCCGTCGATGACTCGTGTTACGGTGGCATAACGATAATACGTATCTTGCAACATAGATATTGCCCCTTTTTGATACAATCTCTTTAATAGTGTATTCATAAAGGAGGGAATGGTTTCATAAGACTTATAAAATACCTGCTATAAATTGCTGAAGCACAAGGTATGTCTTAATATCAAGTTTTTCTTCACTGGCAAGTAATTCACGTGCTTTTTCTTTAGAGACGAATAGAGGCTCAATGAGTTCATCGGCTTCAAGATAGTCTGTACTTACTTTCCCACGACAAGTACAACGTACAAAGACTACAGACTCATCTGTCATCCCCGCAGATAAGTAAAGTCTTGGACGGAGTTCCAAAATCTCAACCAGGTCAAGCCCTGTCTCTTCCTTAAGTTCGCGTCCTATGGTACTTAAAGCATCCTCCCCTTCATCTATAAGACCAGCTGGTAGCTCATAGATAAAGTCATTAAGTGGGATACGAAATTGCTTGATTAAGACAAGTTGCTCTGTGGCTTCATGCGTAGCTACAAGGACGACGGCATCATCTTTTTCTTCGCCTTTTTCAAAGTAGGTACTTCGTAAGGCTTCTTCAGTTTTGCGACTGGCGATCATCCAGTGCTTTTCCGTACCTTGGCGATTTTTATAACATGCATCATAAAGACTTAAAAAACGTGTTTTGGCTAAAGTTGTTAGTGTATCAATTTGAGGTTTTATCATTTGTTTGTTCCTTTCCTAAACATAAAGTATCAAGTTAGCCTTATTATACACTAAAATCAGTTCTTTTGACTGTTTTCACGTCTTAAATTTTTCAGTGCTTTTTTAGAGCCGCGGTTAAGATCACGCTCACGCTTACGAGTCTTAAAGTCTACAAAAAGGGTATCTAGGTCATAGCCTTCTGGGTAGAGATCGCGAGCTTTAAACAGTCGCTTTGTACGATTTTCTTGGACTTCTCGCATGTCGCCATTGCAGT
>JBOFIT010000184.1:0-14443 GCA_051650305.1 Cellulosilyticaceae bacterium | reverse complement strand
GTATCTACTTGTAAGTCAAATTGTGTATAGCGTGTCAGAACTGCCGTTGTATGTGTACACGTATTGGAGTCAGAAATGGACTGATTACAGGAAGTTTGCTGAGAGGCATTGGTCGAAAGGGTGCGAGATGTTGTCTGTCCAGCAGTGGAGCTAGAGGAACCTCCGGTGGCAGTGGTATTAGAAAGGGTATCTTTAGGTTTGAGACTCACGGAAGTATTGGTATTTGCAGATTGCGTGCAGCTTTCATTGGTGGTAGAGCCGTTACTTTCAGACGAACCATCTGTTTCCTGGCAGTTATGAGCATGGGAAGAAGTATCGGTAGTGGAATGATGGTTGGTGCAGGTGTGGTCATAGCGACGATCTTTAAAAGGATAAAGGGCGGTATACAGTGTCTGAAAGGTAGCATGGAATTGTAGATGTTCACAAAGGCTCATTGGTGTGGCTAAAAAAAGCAAGGTATAGGCAGTGGATGGTAGTGGCGTCAGAAGTGTTTTTAATGGTGAGGTAGGCATAGAGGTAGGTGCATAAAAGGTGGTGCTCGTGATGAGCTTTGTGCATAATAAATAAGCGACTTCCTCTTTAGACAGTACGTGATAAGTAGTTGAAGAAGCATTGGTGCACAGATAATCTTTTATAAGCTGCATACCTACTAGGCTAAGGTCTGGATGGGCAACCCCTATATAAGTCGTAAGACTAGTTGGTGTTACTTGAATCACATAAGCAAAAGTTATATTAAGGCTTTGTAAGGCAGTCAGTAAAGGAAGTAGACTAAAAGGTGGAGGCTCATATTGGGTGGTGGAAGTGAGTCGGATGAGCTGGACGGCATGGCAAGGTAGAGGGGTGGGAGATAAAGAGGCAAGGCTTTGAAGATATGTATTAAAAACCACGAATTGGCTTAGAGAAAGCGCACTTTCTAATTTTGAAGAATCAATACAAGAAGACATCTTTTCACCTCTTTATCAAAAAACAATTTCTTACTAATGTATGCACCACTAAAAAACCATATGAAAAAGAAACGATACAAATGGTAGGACACTACATATAGACGATAAAAAAAGAATAAGCTATACTTATCAAGAATAATGAATGACAAGGAGGCAAAAGATGATTACGGCAAAAGAACTTAAAGAAGAAATATTAGTTTATGATATTATCAAATATACAGATGAAGACGGTAAGGAAATTGAATGTGTAGAAGTGACTTTAGCAGACCGTATTATTGATGTTTATATGGATACAAAAGAAGTGAATGTAGGCATTATTGTAAAGAAAATACTCGAGCAAGGACTTTATGAAAAAAATGCACCAACAGAAGGAGACCAAGATGCAAGATAAAGAAAGTGTACTAAAAGAAATATTAAGTTTACGTAGAAGACGTAACGTGCCAAAGAATACAGGCGTAAGAGAAATAGAGATTTTTGAAGAGCAAGTAGAAAAGTCTTTACGTCGTATCGAACAACAACGTTACTTAGCAAAGAAATTTAATTTAGAAGAATTAGTAGCTATTCACAAAGCTTATGAAGAAGTAACCAGCAGATAATGGTTATAAAGAATGAAAAAGTTGTTGCACACCAATGCAGCAGCTTTTTTTATGGCAAAAACACAAAAATAAAGAATGATTTTTAACCGATATAGCGAAAAAACAAGACAAACCAAAAGGAAAAAAGTTCTATATATAAAAAATATACAAAAAATACTAAAAATTTAATTTAAAACACCAATTGTTAGAGGATGTCTTTATAAGCTAGTATTTTAGAGAGTGATAAAAGCGAAAGGGGAAACGTCTATGAGAAAAGGAATAAAACGTAAAATACAAGTGCTTATGCTTGGGATGATACTACTATTGGTAGGATGTACACAAAAAGTAAGCCAACCTATAGGGACTGTGCTATGGACATTTGAAACAGGAGACAAGATCTTATCTTCACCTGTCATCTTTAAAAACACAGCTATTTTTGGAAGCAATGATAAAAACTTGTATTGTGTGGATTTGAAGAAGCAAGAGGAAAAGTGGCGTTATACATGTGAGGAAGAAGTGACCACAAAGCCAATGATTAATGGCGAGCAGATTATCTTTTCTACCCATTCAGGATGTTATGCGGTCGATGCAAAGACAGGTGAAGAAATATGGACGTTTAAGAAGCAACCGACAGGAAAGGCAATCCAAGATAGATGGGATTACCATGCACCATCACCTATTCTCTACAAAGAGTTGGTCATTTTTACAAGTGTGAGTGGAAGTATCCATGGTCTAGATAGTAAAACAGGTGAAGTCGTATGGGAATACACACCGGAGACCACAAAAGAAATACGTGCAACGCCTATTGTAGAAGGAGATGTCTTGTATTTTGGAGATTCAAAAGGGAATTGTGTGGCACTGGATTTAAATACGAAAGAAATTTTATGGCAGACAAGTATCGGGAGAGCGATTATTGCATCACAATACGCTTATGGCGACTATGTTTATTTTACAGGGCGTGATACAAAAGTTGTGGCACTTGATGCAAAGGATGGTAGTGAAAAGTGGCAGCATACAGACCCAGATGGCTCATGGTTCACCACAGAAATGTTTGTGGCGAATGACATACTTTATGTAGGTGGGTCAGATAACAAGAAGTTATTAGCATTTAATGCTGAAACAGGTGACATACAAAATACATTTATAAGCGAACAAAATATTTTTGGGACGCCGATTATAGAGGATGGTATCTTATATTTTTGTGATGGAAATGCTTACTTTAAGCAACTGGGCAATGTATTTGCTTATGATGTAACAAAAAGTGAAGAACCTCTATGGCAAGTAGAGTTTAAGTTTCCTATCTTTTCAGGACCCGTTATAAAAGATGGGGTGATGTACTTCGGGGGAACTGACGGGAATTTTTATGCAATGCAAGCAAAGTAAACGGATAGAGAGAAGACTATAAAGAGAAAAACATTCCTAGGGAGTTCATAGGAATGTTTTTCTCTTTATTATTCAGCAAGGGCATATGTACATCAAGAGGGAATGTGCTATAATAAGGGTCAATATAACAAAATACCCTAAGAAAGGAGAGCGAGAATGTCTGTTCCTTTTACGCACTTACATGTGCATACCGAATATAGTTTGCTAGATGGCTCTGCAAAAATTAAAGAGCTTATCAAAAAAACAAAAGAATTAGGAATGAATGCTTTGGCGATTACTGACCATGGGGTTATGTATGGCGCCGTTGATTTTTATAAATACGCCTTAGACCAAGGAATTAAGCCCATAATAGGGTGTGAAGTCTATGTGGCACCACGTGGTCGCTTTGATAAAGAAAAAGAAGACTTACGCTACAATCACTTAGTCCTTCTGGCAAAGAATAATGAAGGCTATCAGAATCTTATCCGTATGGTATCATTAGGCTTTACTGAAGGATTCTACCGTAAGCCACGTATAGATTTTGAACTACTAGAACAGTACCACGAAGGCATCATCGCTTTAGGGGCATGTCTTGCGGGGCCTGTCACAAGACCTTTAATAGAGGATAACTATGATAAAGCCAAGAGTGTGGCATTACGACTCCAAGAAATCATGGGCGAAGACCATTTCTATCTAGAAATACAAGACCATGGGATGGAAGAGCAGCGTAAAGCAAATCAGCTCACTTTAAGATTGGCAAAAGAGACGGGCATACCTATGGTAGCCACCAATGACGTCCACTATATCTTAGAAGAAGATGCAGGACCACACGAGGTTCTTCTATGTATTCAGACAGGTAAGACGATGGAAGATAGTGACCGCATGGTGTATGAAGGCAATCAGTTCTTCCTTAAGTCACCTGAAGAGATGGCAGAGCTTTTCCCTTATGCACTAGAGGCACTAGAGAATACACAGCGCATTGCAGACAGATGTGATGTAAGCTTTGATTTTAATGAACTGAAGCTTCCAAGCTTTGATGTGCCTACGGAGGAAAGTCCTAAGGACTACCTGGTACGTCTATGCCATGAAGGTCTAGCCATGCGCTATGAAACAGTAGACGACTTCCTTGAGGAACGTCTGAATTATGAACTTGATGTCATCATTCAGATGGGGTTTGTAGACTACTTCCTTATCGTAAGTGATTTTATTAAGTACGCTAAAAGTCAAGGGATACCCGTAGGACCAGGACGTGGTTCGGCAGCGGGAAGTATTGTGGCTTATGTATTAGAAATCACAAATATTGATCCTATCAAGTACCAACTGCTCTTCGAACGTTTCCTTAATCCAGAACGTATCAGTATGCCCGATATCGATATCGACTTCTGTTATGAAAGAAGACAAGAAGTCATCGACTACGTTATCGAAAAATACGGTGAAGAACGTGTGGCACAGATCATAACCTTTGGAACGATGTCTGCTCGTGCGGTTATCCGTGATGTGGGGCGTGCCATCAATATGCCGTATCCTCAAGTGGATAAAATCGCGAAGATGATTCCCAATGAGTTGAAGATTACCATTGATAAAGCATTGAAGATGAATGATGAACTACGTGATGAGTATGAAAGTGATGAAGCAGTCCATTATCTCATCGATACAGCAAGAAAACTAGAAGGCTTACCACGCCATTCATCGACTCACGCAGCAGGGGTTGTTATCTCTAAAAAACCAGTGGTGGAGTATGTGCCTCTGAATGCCAATGAAGGGGTTATTACAACCCAGTTCCCTATGACAACCTTAGAGGAATTAGGACTTTTAAAGATGGACTTCTTAGGGTTACGTACCCTTACTGTTATTGATAATGCAGTGAAGCTAGTGGCAAAGAATCATGGCATTATGCTAGATATGGATAATGTCAATTATGAGGATGCTAAAGTCTATGAACTAATCGCTTCGGGAAATACAGAAGGGATCTTCCAGCTAGAAAGTGCAGGTATGAAGTCTTTCATGAAGGAACTTATGCCAAGTAATCTAGAGGACATTATAGCGGGGGTATCCCTTTATCGTCCAGGGCCAATGGACTTTATTCCTAAGTATATACAAGGGAAGAAAGATAAAGAAAGTATCACCTATACCCATCCAAGTCTAAAGCCAATCCTTGAAAATACCTACGGATGTATCGTATACCAAGAGCAGGTAATGCAGATTGTACGTGACTTAGCAGGCTATAGCTTAGGACGAAGCGACCTTTTGCGTCGCGCTATGGGTAAGAAAAAGACAGATGTTATGGCAAAAGAAAGAGAAATCTTCTTGAATGGAGATGGTGGCGAGGTACCAGGATGTGTCGTAAATGGCATTCCAGCAGATGTAGCGAACCAAATCTTCGATGATATGATCGACTTTGCCAAGTACGCTTTCAACAAATCCCATGCGGCAGCTTATGCTGTAGTCGCTTATCAGACAGCATATCTTAAGACTTACTATAAAGTAGAGTTTATGGCGGCACTTATGACATCTGTTATGGATGTAGGTACGAAGATTCGCCAATACATTGATAACTGTAAGAAGATTGGCATTAAAGTAGTAGCACCTGATATCAATCAAGGCTATGCTTACTTTAGTACTAAGGGTGATACCATCATGTACGGGCTTGCGGCTATCAAAAATGTCGGTAAAAACGTCATCGATAAAATCGTTGAAGAGCGCGAAAAAAATGGTGTATTCACAAGTCTTACTGATTTCTATAACCGTATGGATAGTAAAGATACCAATAAAAGGTGTATCGAAAGTCTGGTATTTGCAGGAGCTTTTGATACTTTAGGTGGCAAGCGTAGTCAGTACTTCTCAGTCTATAAGCAAATAGCAGATGGGATGGCACTGAGCAAGAAGAAAAATATCGCAGGGCAGATAGACTTGTTTGGTTTCGGTCAAAGTGAAGATGAAGCACCAGTCCAACAAGACGTCTTACCAAACATCCCGGAATTTGATATGAAAGAAATTTTGAACTACGAAAAAGAAGTACTAGGCATTTATCTAAGTGGACATCCTTTAGATAAAGTGAGCAATCTTTTAGATCAGTACATTAGCCATAAGACTTCAGATTTAGAAATCACAGAAGAAAATGAAGTATTAGATGGTCAACGTGTCCTAGTAGGTGGACTTGTGGTAGAAAAGAAAGTGATCTTCACTAAGAATAATAAAAAAATGGCGTTCATCACTTTGGAAGATACGACGGGAACCATCGAATGTATTGTATTTCCTAACTTTTTTGATAAATTTATAACATTTCCAGAAAATCATGTCTTTTTAGTTAAAGGCCATTTATCCATTAAGGAAGATGAAGCGGCAGTTGTCATTATTGATGACTTAACGACTCTGGAATATATAACCAATCCCGAGGACATTAGAGATGCTTTACGTTTACGCTTAGATGCCGCACAACGTACTAAGGAAATTAGGGAAAAATTAATACACATATTTACTAAATACCCAGGGAAATCTAAGGTTGTAGTAGAATCGTTGGAAGATGGTAACATAAAGCCATTTCCACCGAGATACAATGTAATGATAGGGGAAAATATTGTACATGAGCTAAGAATACTACTTGGTGATGACTGTGTAGTACTACCAAAAAATGTTTAAGCATATTGCATTTTAAAAAGCTTTTCTGTACAATAAAATACGATTAATATATAATGAGATAGAAAGCGACTATCAAAAAATGTTTAAGAATTTTAAGATGTGTTAAAATTTAAACAAAAGTGAATTGAAGGTTATTCAAGTTAAAATATTTAACAACAGGGGGTTATACCTATGAGCAAAAAAATTAACACAATTGGTGTATTAACAAGTGGTGGTGACGCACCAGGTATGAACGCTGCGATTCGTTCAGTTGTAAGAACAGCGATTGCACGCGGGATTAAAGTAATGGGTATTCGTAAAGGATACAATGGTTTACTTACAGGCGATGTATTTGAAATGGATTCAAGAAGTGTATCAGACATCATCCAAAGAGGTGGTACAATTCTTCAAACAGCAAGATGTAAAGAGTTCATGAAAGCTGAAGGTCAACAACGTGGAGCGGATATGTGTAAAGTATTCGGTATCGACGGTCTTGTTGTAATCGGTGGTGACGGTTCTTTCCAAGGCGCTGAGAAACTTGCTAACTTAGGAATCAATACAATCGGTGTACCAGGTACTATCGACTTAGATATCGCATGTACAGAATATACAATCGGTTTTGATACATCTGTTAACACAGCTATGGATGCGATCAATAAAATCCGTGATACTTCAACATCTCACCAACGTTGTTCAATCGTAGAAGTAATGGGACGTAACGCAGGTTACATCGCATTATGGTGTGCGATCAATGCAGGTGCTGAAATCGTTCTTTTACCAGAAAAAGAAAGACCATCAGATGAAGAAATCATCAAAAAAATCATCGAAAACAAAAACAAAGGCAAAAAACATTGCTTAATCGTAGTTGCAGAAGGTGTTGGCGGTTCAGAGCAACTTGCTAAGACAATCGAAAGTGTAACAGGTATTGAGACACGTGCTACAATTCTTGGACATCTTCAAAGAGGTGGTTCACCAACTGCAGTAGATAGAATGCATGCATCAATGATGGGTGCTAAAGCAGTAGATTTACTTTGCGACGGTAAAGCGAAGCGCGTTGTATCATTCGTAGATGGTAAGTACGTAGACTACGATATCAACGAAGCATTAAAAATGACAAAAGAAATCGACCCATACATGTACAACTTAAGCGACATTTTAAGCTAAGAAGTATAACAAGCTGTTCTCCTTATTTGCACCGAAGTGTAAATAAGAGAGCAGCTATTCTTTGAGGAAAAATTATCAGAAAAAAGTAGAATAAGTAAGGTTAGGATAGAAGTTTCTAAAAATAAGGGGGATTCTGTAATGCGTAAAACAAAAATCATCAGCACATTAGGGCCAAAAACAAGAGATATCGAGAGTATTAGACAAATTCTTGGAGCAGGAGCAGATGCGATTCGTATCAACTTCTCTCATGATGATCATATCATTCATGGTGCAACAGTAGAAAAAGTAAAGCAAGTAAGACAAGAAATGAATAAGCCAATACCGCTTATTCTTGATACAAAAGGACCAGAGATTCGTACAGGTGTGATGAAAGACGATCAAGATGTACTTCTTCAAATCGGTGCGACATTCACACTTACAACAGAAGAAATCGAAGGGGATGAGAACCGCGTAAGTGTTACTTATAAGAACTTACCATTCGACCTTAAAAGAGGTAGTCGCATCCTTATTGACGATGGTTTGATTGAACTTAAAGTAATGAATCTTACAAGCACAGAAGTAGAGTGTGTGGTAGCAAATGGTGGGGTACTCGGTTCAAGAAAAGGAATCAACATTCCAGATGTATTTGTGAATCTTCCAGCACTTACAGATAAAGACTTGGCAGATATTAAATTTGGAGCAGAAGTAGGGTTTGACTACATAGCAGCATCATTTATCCGTTGTGCAAATGACGTTATCAAAATCCGTCAAGTACTTGAGACAAACGGTGGAAGCGATATCCAAATCATTGCTAAAATCGAAAACCGCGATGGTGTAAACAACATCGATGAGATTCTCCAAGTGGCAGATGCAATCATGGTTGCACGTGGGGATCTTGGTGTAGAAATCCCTGCGGAAGAAGTACCAGTGGTACAAAAGATGCTTATCAAAAAAGCAAATGACATGGGCAAACCAGTTGTTACAGCAACACAAATGCTTGATTCAATGATCAGAAATCCAAGACCTACACGTGCGGAAGCAAGTGACGTAGCCAATGCGATTTTTGATGGTACATCAGCAATCATGCTTTCAGGAGAAACTGCAAAAGGTAGCTATCCTTTAGAAGCAATTCAAATGATGGACCGTATTGCACGTACAGCTGAAGCAGCCAATACACAGTATCATTTACCAATGTCTACATTTGATGTGAAACTCAGTATGACAAATGCTATGAGTCATGCGACATGTAGCACAGCAAAAGAATTAGGGGCAGCAGCAATCGTTACCATTACAAAGTCAGGTCATACAGCACGCGCCGTATCTAAGTTCAAGCCACAATGTCCAATTGCAGCATGTACCACAGATGAACGCGTACAACGCCAATTAAACCTCGTATGGGGATGTACACCAATTCTTATTTCTTTTGAAGATGAAAGTACTACAGATGAAGTTTTCGCAAATGCGATTGAAAAAACAGAAGAACTAGGCTTTGCAAAGCAAGGGGATGTGGTAGTCTTAACAGCAGGTGTACCAGTAGGGGTAACAGGTACAACGAATATTCTTAAAGTACAGTATGTAGGAAACGTTCTTGCATGCGGTAAAGGTTACGGTAAAACATCAGTAACAGGTAAAGCGACTGTTGTTAAAGTCCTAGAAGAAGCAGAGAAGTACTTCAAAAAAGGCGATATTTTAGTGACACATAAGACAGATAATACTTTCTTACCATATATGAAAAAAGCAAGTGCTATTGTTGTAGCAGATAGCACATCAGAAGGAAGTAATCATGCAGCAATCGTAGGAAGAACATTAGAAATACCAGTTATTATTGGTGCAAAAAACATTGTAGAAAGCGTACGTAACGCGACGATCATCACAGTAGATAGCCAAAAAGGTCATGTCTATAATGGAGCAAGTGAAGCGAAATAATCCATAAAAAAATGGGTAAAGGGATATTGCATGATTAACGGGAGTCGTTAGTTGTGGAATGTCCCTTTTTTAAGTGCATTTGCATAAAAAACTGAGTAAAAGTAAACATTTATAGTAGTAAAGTGTAAAATTTAAAATATGTGTGACATATGTAAACTTTGTATTCGCATATAAGATGTGATATAATACTAATCAGTTTTTAAAAAATAATAGCGATGATGTAGGGAGAGAAAAAAATGAATAGCCAGACTGAATCACGTAGTATCTTTAAGACGACGCTTGGGCCATCGCAGATCTTAGTAGTGGGGTTTATGGTAGTGATTGCCATCGCAACGCTTTTACTGATGCTGCCAATTAGTTCCCAAAGTGGCGAATACACAAGTCTTATCGATGCGTTTTTTACATCCACTTCAGCTGTATGTGTAACAGGGCTTGTGGTAGTAAACACTCTAGAGCATTGGTCATTATTTGGAAAGACAGTCATTCTCATGTGTATCCAAATAGGCGGGCTAGGGTTTATGAGTCTTGTAAGTATGATTTTGATTATACTAGGCAGAAAAATTACTTTAAAAAATAGACTTCTTATGCAGGAGGCTTTGAATTTTAATACAACAGCGGGGATTGTACGATTTACAAAAATGATTGTCCAATTAACCTTTTTAGTAGAAGGGGTAGGAGCACTTTTATTATCTTTTGTATTTGTACCAGAGCATGGCTTTTTAAAAGGAATCGGGTACTCAGTATTCCATGCCATATCAGCCTTTTGCAATGCAGGGTTTGACCTGGTGGGAGGCAATAGCTTGACGCCTTATGTAGGGAATGGCATCGTTAACTTTACGGTGATGGCACTCATTATATGTGGTGGACTAGGCTTTACGGTGTGGATAGATACTTACAATGCCATCAAAATTAAACGTGAATCAGCAGAGCATTTTACTTGGCGACAAGCCTTCTATAAAATGTCACTCCATTCAAAACTTGTATGGATTATCACTTTGGCACTCATTATAGGTGGGTTTATCTTCTTCTTTGTAGTAGAGTATACCAATCCGTATACATTTGGAGATTTAACCTTTAAAGAAAAACTTTATGCTGCTATGTTCCAGTCGGTTTCACCACGTACAGCAGGGTTTAATACTGTGACGTTGCCCGCTCTTAGATTACCATCAAAACTCATGACAATGATTCTGATGTTTATAGGTGGGTCACCAGCAGGTACAGCAGGTGGTATTAAGACTGTAACCATCGGTGTACTTATATTATGTGCATTATCCAGTTTGAAAGGTAAAGAGCAGACAGTTGCTTTCAAGAGAACTATTCCAAACCGTGTAATCATGCGTGCGTTAACCGTTATTATGCTTGGTGTTACAGCAGTTGTCGTTATGCTTATGATTCTGACAGTGACAGAAGATGTAGGGTTTGTAGATCTTTTATTTGAAGTGGTATCAGCCTTTGGTACAGTAGGCTTGACCTTAGGGATTACCAGTCAGTTATCGGTTATCGGTAAAATCATTATTATCATCCTGATGTTTATAGGTCGATTAGGACCTATCACCATGGGGGTTGCACTTGTTGTTAGACAGCGTAAAATGACTGAAAAAGGTAGTATTCAATATCCAGAAGAAAAGATATTAGTAGGATAAAAGGAGCATAGAAAAAATGAAAACAAAGCAATTTGTTATATTTGGATTAGGTAGATTTGGGATTAGCTTAGGAACTACACTTGCAGAAGCAGGCTATGAAGTAATGGTAGTTGATAAAGACGAAGAAAAGATTCAAGAGATTGCTTCAGTTGTAACTCATGCAGTGCAAGCAGATGCTGCGGATATAGATACCCTTAAGTCATTAGGGATCAGAAACTTTGATGTGGCAGTCGTAGCTATCGGAAAAGATATCCAATCAAGTATTATGACTACGCTTTTACTTAAAGAATTAGGCATTCCTTATGTTGTAGCAAAAGCAAGTAGTGAGATTCATGAGCGTGTACTTAAGAAGATCGGGGCAGACCGTATCATCCTTCCAGAACAAGAAATGGGTATGCGTATCGCCACCAACCTTATCTCTGGTAATATACTTGACTATATCCAACTATCTTCAGAGTTTAGCATTATAGAGATTGCTATCTTACCTGAATGGAAGAACAGAAGCATCATCGACATCGACCCACGAGGCAAATACGGCATCAATATCATCGCAGTACAACGCTTTGGTAAGATTGATATCTCACCAGCGCCAAACTATGTACTGGAACAAGATGACTTACTTGTAGTCGTAGGAAGCAACAAACAACTTCAAGCAGTAGAGGCAAAGAGACATGGTAAATAAAAGCATTACAAGCACGTCAAATCCCCTTATCAAAAAGATAAGCTTACTTCAAACGAAGAAGTCGGCTAGAAAAAAAGAAAATACATTTGTTATTGAGGGGTTACGTGGGGTGAATGAAATCCCGAATGTGACGTGGATTAAAGAACTTATTGTGAGTGAGCAGGTGAACGTAGATGAAATCACACTGGCGGTAGAGGAGATCATCACTGTACCAGAAGATGTGTATAAGCATATAAGTGATACTAAGTCACCACAAGGGGTGCTAGCAACAGTGGCAATGTGCCACCAAACATTAGAAGAAATCAATGTACAAAAAGACGGGTTTTATATGGTGCTTGAAAATGTACAAGACCCTGGAAATCTAGGAACGATTATTCGTACGGCATATGGTTTCGGTGTAGATGCCATCTTCCTGACAAAAGGATGTGTGGACGTATATAATCCAAAGACTATACGTTCCACTATGGGTGCCTTACTTCATTTGCCAATTGTGATAGACTTAGAGATTGAGGAGATCATAGGCTGGTTTAAGGAGCATGAGATACCACTTTATGCCACAGATTTAGCAGAGTCTAAACCAGTAGCAGACTATGTGCTTACAGGTGGCGTAGGGATTGCTATCGGCAATGAAGCCAATGGTATATCTGAGACACTTAGACAAGGTAGCGATTATAAGATGCGTATACCTATGCCAGGTGGCCTTGAATCCCTCAATGCATCCATTGCAGGATCCATTTGTATGTATGAAGTGATGCGACAAAGACAAACATCTATTGACAAATAGAGAAGTATTCACTATAATTTTAATCATTAAAACATCATACCTTAAAAGACGATGAAAAGAAGAGTAGTTAATGATAGCGTTCACAGAGAGCCAATGGTGGTGGGAATTTGGCAACAAGTCATTAGTGAAGAACATCTTGGAGTAGCTAACCGAAAAGCAATGAGTAGGCTTAGACGGGTCTAGACCGTTATATCTAGCGTATATTAGTTGATATACTGAATGGAAGGTGGGCTGAGTCATCAGTCAACTAGGGTGGTACCGCGGAATAATATCCGTCCCTATCTTTGGATAGGGGCGGTTTTTTTATTGCTTCATTCCAGTATAAAAACAAACCAAATTTAAAAAAATAAATCAAAGGAGTGAACAGTATGGAAACAACATCAATCAGACACCTCTATGAAGTAGGTGGCAAATTAGACACAGCTACATTAACAGTAGCAGGTTGGGTAAGAACAGTTAGAGATTCAAAAACATTTGGGTTTATCGAATTAAACGATGGTACATTCTTCAAGAGCGTACAAATCGTATTTGGTGATGAACTTGCAAACTTCAAAGAGATTGCAAAGCTTGGCGTAGGTGCATCAATCATCGTAACAGGTGAAGTAGTCCTTACACCAAACCAAAAGCAAGCATTTGAAATCAAGGCAACAGAAGTAGTGGTAGAAGGCACATGTCCTCCAGAGTACCCACTTCAAAAGAAACGTCACTCATTTGAGTTCTTAAGACAAATCGCATACCTTCGCCCAAGAACAAACACATTTGCAGCAGTATTCCGTGTACGTTCTTTAGCAGCTTACGCGATTCACAAGTTCTTCCAAGAAAGAAACTTCGTGTACGCACACACACCACTTATTACAGCAAGTGACTGTGAAGGTGCAGGAGAAATGTTCCGCGTAACGACATTAGATCCTAAAAACCCTAAGTTAGATGAGGAAGGCAATGTAGACTTCAAAGAAGACTTCTTCGGTAAGATGGCAAACCTTACAGTAAGTGGTCAGCTTTCAGCGGAGACATTCGCTATGGCATTTAGAGATGTCTACACATTCGGACCAACATTTAGAGCGGAAAACTCAAACACACCAAAGCATGCAGCAGAGTTCTGGATGATCGAGCCAGAGATCGCATTTGCAGACTTAGAAGACGATATGCGTCTAGCAGAAGATATGGTGAAGTTCGTAATGGCATATGTACTTGAGCATGCGCCAGAAGAGATGGCATTCTTCAACCAATTCGTAGATAAAGGCATTATCGAAAGATTAGAAGCAATCGTAGCAGCAGACTTCGGTCGTGTAACATACACAGATGCTATCGAGATCTTAAAGAATGCAGATAGAGAATTCGAATACCCAGTATTCTGGGGATGTGACCTTCAGACAGAGCATGAAAGATACCTTTCAGAAGAGCACTTCAAGAAGCCAGTATTCGTAACAGATTATCCAAAAGAAATCAAAGCATTCTACATGAGAATGAACGAAGATAAGAAGACAGTAGCAGCTATGGACCTTCTCGTACCAGGTATTGGTGAGCTTATCGGTGGTAGCCAAAGAGAGGAAAGACTTGACGTTCTTCTAGAGAGAATGGCAGAGCTTGGCCTTTCAGAGGAAGACTACTGGTGGTATCTAGACCTTAGAAGATTCGGTGGTACACGTCATGCAGGGTTCGGACTTGGTTTCGAGCGTCTGATTATGTACTTAACAGGTATGACAAACATCAGAGACGTTATCCCATTCCCACGTACAACTGGGTCAGCTGATTTCTAAGATAGA
>JBOFIT010000183.1:0-5224 GCA_051650305.1 Cellulosilyticaceae bacterium | reverse complement strand
CACTGCTTGTTCCTACGGCAAGTAAAGCTTCCATACCCATCTCTCTTAGCTTCACTTCATCAAAGACTTCCACCTCTACGGCTGTCCCTTCGAAAAGTGCTTGGATTTCTGCCACAAACTGCTCAGGTCTTAGCTTGTTGCCTGGTGCGTTGACCCAATTTCTTGCCTGGATGACACTTCCATTTAAGTTTACCACTTCTTGAAGCCTTGCTTGAAGTATAGCTTCATCTTCCCCATTGATTCCTTGGAAAGACACGATACACTCCTTCACTTCTTGTGGCTTCTCTTTGTATTGCTTAGGTACATAGTCTCCCAGTAAACACCCTTCTGCCACATAGCAGATGGCATCTATTCCCTTCGCTTCTACGAGTTCATCTATCTGGATAGCGAATTGCTGTACCCCTAGTTTTTTCATTTCTTTCGTTGCTTTGGCACCAAGTTCCTTCATACGAATCGGACTAAGGTCCTCCACGTCGCCTAACCCAATATAACTACACACGCCTGTCTCATATGTACAAGTCCATACGTCTAATGCCTTCCCCTTAAATATAAGAGGCATCGGAGACTGAATGTTCTTCATCGTCTCACTTGCTTCCTTTACAAAGATTACTTGATGCAACATTTCCTTACCTATTTCAAAATGAATCATCTCATGTCTCCTTCTTTCTTTACATAACGTGTTTGAACCCTTTACCTTCTACGCGACTAGCTTGTGTAATAATAATAAGGGATTCTTTGTCCACTTTTTTAATTTTCTTTTCCATAAGTTCACAGTCTTCTTTAGTGGCTGCACATAAGATGACACGTTGTCGTCTACTTGTATAGCCGCCTTCACCTTGCAAAATAGTGATGCCTTTCTGTGATTCTACTAGCACTTGTCTCACTTTGTCCGTACACTCTGACATAATAAGCATCAAGTTTTTCGCAGACACATTCTCTAATAATTTATCCATGAAAATGCCTGATATATAGACAGTTACCATAGCATATAGAAGACTTTCTACATTTCGGTAGACAAACCCAGATAAAAGGACAACCCCTAGATTCAAACATGCAATCAGTGCGCCTACTTGAAATCTAGGATTTAACCTTTGTACAATGACACCAATAAGTGAAATTCCTCCTGTATTGGAATGCCCTACATGAACAAGCGCTAAGCCTATGCCCATCAATACCCCTGCAAACATTGAAGCTAGTAGAGCATCTCCTTGATAGACTGGCAGCTTGACTACAATCAAATCTGTGACAACAGATAAGAGTAAGGTTGTAATAAACGTTTTGTATACAAAACTCCTTGGAAAGTATCCCTTCACCCATATAAGAATAAGAAAAGGTATATTAAATAAGAAACTAAATACCCCTATTGGAAAGCCCGTCATATAGTTAATAATAATAGCAATACCACTGGCTCCCCCTGGTGCAATATTGTGGGGAGCAGCAAAGCAATTAATCCCTATTGCATAAAGTACTACTCCTACCACATTTAAAAAAATAACGCCGAATACCGTATTACCTTTTATAGCTTCTTTCATTTGAATTCGCCACCTTTACTCTTTAACGGCACCTGCTGCAAGTCCACCCTCTACTTTTTCTTGGAATAATAAATAGATAACAAGTGGGATAAAGACTGTAATTGCGATAGCTGCCATTAATGGTCCATATTGTGAGCCTCTCTCACCATTAAAGTTCAGAAGTCCGAGTGCAATTGGCTTCAGCTTCTTGTCATTGATAAAGAGTAATGGGAAGAGTACGTTGTTCCATGCACTTAAGAAGTTGAAGATTGAAATAGTCGCCATCGCTGGTACTGTCAGTGGTAGCGCTACATGTAAATAAATTTGTAAGTAATTTGCTCCATCGATGATTGCTGCCTCTTCTAGCGATTGATTAATCCCTCTCATAAAGTTGCTAAGAATCATAATACTAAATGGTATAGAGAACCCTACATAAAGTAAAATCAGTACAAATAAATTATTCTTCAATCCAAATGTCCCAATAAGATAGGTAATCGGTACAAGAATGGTATGCATTGGCACCATCATCCCGATCAGGAAGAAGATTATTAAAAACTTATTACCTTTAAAGTTAAAACGTGCGATAACAAAAGCCGCCATAGACGCAACAATAATTAAGAGTACAACTGTTCCAACAGAAATAAATACACTATTAAAGAAGAACTGACTCATGTTTGCTTCTTTCCAAGCAATAACATAGTTCTCAAACCGATAAGTTTCAGGCAATGCAAATGGACTCGCAAAAATCTCACGGTTATCTTTTAATGAAGAAATCAATGTAAATAGAAGTGGCATAATAAACATGGCTGCCATACCTATTAGGAAGCTATATTGTAGCACTGTTGTTAAAGTTATTTTTTTACGCTTCATCGTCTCTCCCCCTATTCCTTAGCTCTTTTTGATGTAATCTTTTCACTTAGCAATGTACCTGCTAAACAAATACCCAGTATGATGATACCAATAGCACTACCTACTCCGTAATGATCATACTTGAATGCTTCTTGATACATCAATGTTGTTGGTAAGTTTGTAAGACCATTTGGTCCACCTTCTGTCATAACAAATACTAAGTCAAACACTTTAATTGTTCCAATAATATCCATTAAGATACACATACGAATAATTGGTTTTAGAAGTGGTACTGTAATATAGAAGAACTTTGTAATAGGTGTTACGCCATCTATCGCTGCCGCTTCATAAACATCATCTGAAATAGTTGTTAGACCTGCAAGTAGAATAACCATGTAGTAACCTACCCCAGCCCATATATTTACAAAAATAATGGTATTCATGGCTGTTGCTTTATCTACTAACCATGGTGTTACTAAACTGCTTAAGCCAATTGCCTCAAGTAATGCATTCAACGAACCATTTGGCATGAAGATGAAATACCATAGTAAACCAACTGCTGTCAATGGGAATACTGTCGGTACAAAGTAAACCGCTTTAAAGAAACGCCCACCTTTTTTGGCACCATTGATTGCTACTGCCATCAGTAAGGCAATTGGTGTGTGGAATAAGACACTGAAAAATACCATCTTAGCCATATTCACGAGGGATAGCATAAATTGTGGGTCATTAAGCACTTTAACAAAGTTATCAAATCCTACAAATTTAATACTTGATCCTGCAATACCATTCCATTCACTCATAGAGAAGATAAATGCGCCTATTAGCGGAATGATTTGGAATGCTGTATAGATTAGAATCGCTGGTAAAAGAAAACATATCGCAAAGAGTTTTGCTTTATTATCTATAAGTTTCATACGTTACTCCTTTTTCTCCATTTAATAGTATAGTGAAAGCAATCTTCTAGAATCACAGACTACTTTCACTATTTTTAGCTATTATTTTGCATTATCAATTTCTGCTTGAATCTCTTTAGCTGCTTCTTCTGGTGTTGCACCTGTGAATAAACTTACAATAGAGTTTCTTGTACGGTCAATCATTGATGGAATTGGATCATAGTCAAATATATCTACTGCAATACCTGTTGAGTTTGAGCCTAAATTAAGTACGTCTGCAAAAATTGATGATACTTTAGATTGATCAATATTCATATCAGAACGTGGTAAAAGTTGAGAAGATTCATATGCAAAACGCTCAGCTGTTTCTTTGCTTGTTAGCATCTTTACAAGTTCCATCGTTAGCTCAAGTTCACGCCCTTCTAACTTACCATTGATCATGTATGGAGAAATAACTTGCATGTCTTCATCTTTGAATTCAGGTTTTTCTTCAAAGTATGGGAACTTAGCAAACTTGATATTGTCTGCTTCTGGACATTGCGCTGGGTCTGTGAATGATGGAATTGCCCAAGGCCCTGTAATAAACATTGCCGCATCACCATTTTGGAAGTCTGCTTTTACGATATCATCACTAATACCTGCTACACCATCTGGGAATGCACCGATATCATGAAGTTCCTTCACAAATCCTAATGTCTCTACAACCTCTGGATCTGTCCATGAAAGTTCTCTTGTTCCTAATTTCTTGGCAGCATCTGTGCCTAACCATCTGTAAGAGATTAAGTTATGTAAATGTCCACCCATGTAAGATGTCTTAGCACCTAGTCCTATTGGTGTATAGCCTAGGCTATCAATTTTCTCAATGGCATCTGTAAACTCTTTCCAAGTCTCTGGGAATGTATCGAATCCAGCTTCTTTGAAGATACGCTCATTGTAGTAGATACCGATAAGCCCTGATTCACATGGCACACCGTACACACCTTCATAACCTGGTACACGATAGTAGTTTACCGCACCTTCTGTGAAGCCACCTCCCCACTCTGAATCTTCTTCCATGAAAGGTTCTACATCTAAGATAAGCCCTTCATCTATGTATTTCCCTAAATTCGCTACCCCTTGAATACGAAAGATATTTGGCATTGTACCTGATGAAATATCTGTCTTTAAGATATTATTATAAGAAGAGTCATCTCCTTGAGAATCATCTACGATGACCACTTCTGGATACTTGGCTTTAAATTCTTCGATAACTTCGTTGTAAATTTGTACTTGTGGAGATGTTCCAACCATACGTGTTAATAAACGAATTTCGATTTTATCTCCCTTTGCAACAGCACCTTTATTTTCGCCACCGCTACATCCTACCAAAGTAGTTGCCAAAGTTGTACATGCTAATCCTACTGCTAGTATTTTTTTGTTCATTGTATTTCCCCCTATGTTATGTTTTTGTTATGTACTTCCCTATCTTATACCTATTTTCCACAATAAAACATGGACATTTTTCTTTTTTTTGTATATTTTATCTATTTTTTAATTGAATTTCCACAACTGTATCTTTTGGATCTGGTAATGGGTAGCAATCAAATGCTTTTTTATCAAAGAAGAAGAATGCATTCTCTTGGTATTCTTTGAGGTTCCAGAAGAATGTCTCTTGCACTTCTGTCTTATCCTTGAGCAGTCTCATGGATTTAATCTTACCTGCCATATTTTGTAGACAAATTGCGCCTACTTGTTCTTCCATGACATGTGCATACAATGTATTTCCTTTTTGTGTGAAGCGTCCCCATTCAGGCTTTGGATAATCTGCTAGACCACATCCATAGATACTATCCCCATTATCTGCCATCCACGCGCCTACTTCCTCTAGAATCTGTACTGACTCCTTTGGAATACGTCCTGTTGCATCTGGACCCACATTGAGGATAAGGTTACCGTTTTTACTTACACACTCTACAAGCATACGGATGA
>JBOFIT010000182.1:0-8499 GCA_051650305.1 Cellulosilyticaceae bacterium | reverse complement strand
ACTTAGATCCTGTCAAACTTGTGAAGCAGTATGAAAGAGGCGGTGCAGTTGGCATATCTGTACTGACAGAACCAGATTTCTTTAAAGGGAGTTATGGAGATTTAGAAGACGTCAGAAAGGCAGTGAAGTTACCGATTCTAAATAAAGACTTCCTATATGACCCTTGGCAGGTATACAAGGCTAAAACGATAGGCGCAGATGTGGTCTTACTTATAGCCACTATGTTAGAACAAGGTCAGCTTAGGTCACTCTATGAGGAAGCACTTGCTTTAGGACTAGAAGTGCTGATAGAAACCCATGATGAACAAGACTTAGAAAAAGTTTTAAGGTGTGAGAAAGCTATCATAGGTATTAACAATAGAGATCTAAGAAGCTTCCAGATTGATTTAGATACCACACTACGACTTAGTAAACTCATACCTGAAGATTACTTGGTTATTTCAGAAAGTGGTATGCATACAGAAGCGGATGTGAAACGATTAGAAGGCACAGTCGTTAGAGGGATACTAGTAGGCGAAAGTCTCGTAAAAGCTGAAGACAGCGTAGCACAGCTCATGAGGTTACGAGGTGCCTATGCGTAAAATTAAAATATGTGGACTTACGAAAAAAGAAGATATCCAGATGGTGAATGCATTAATGCCTGATTATATAGGCTTTGTGTTTGCAAAGAGTAAACGACGTGTAACCATCAAGCAAGCTGAGGAACTAAAGCGTAACTTGAACCCACAGATAAAAGTAGTAGGTGTATTCGTCAATGCGATGATTCCTTATATCCAGCAATGTGTCGAGGAAAAGGTAGTGGATATCGTTCAACTACATGGGGATGAGGATGCTGACTACATAAGATGCTTAAGAGAAGAGATAGGCGATGTCCCTATCATTAAAGCAATACCAATAGGGGATAAGTGGGAGAAAGTCAGCTATGATGTGACCTATTATTTACTAGATAAAAAAAGTACGCTAAGTTATGGTGGCACAGGCGAATGTTTCGACTGGAAGTTGATTAAAGAACTGGATAAACCCTACTTTTTGGCAGGGGGAATTAATCTAGAAAATATAGAACAAGCACTTCAAGTGAGTGCATATGGTGTGGATGTGAGTTCGGGTGTCGAGACTGACGGCTCGAAAGACTATGATAAAATTCACAGAATAATAAAGAAGGTGAGGAATAATTGTGGATAACATCGGGAGATTTGGCGTATACGGTGGACAATATATTGCTGAAACGTTAATGCATACAGTAAAAGAACTAGAAGAAGCTTATGCTTTTTATAAAAAAGATGAAGGATTTAATGAAGAATTAAGAGAGCTTTTTAAAAATTATACAGGGAGGCCATCCCTCTTATACGAAGCGAAGCGAATGAGTGATCACTTAGGGGGAGCACGTATCTTCCTAAAGCGTGAAGACCTTAATCATACCGGTTCCCATAAAATTAATAATGTACTTGGCCAACTCCTCTTAGCTAAAAAAATGGGGAAGACACGTATCATTGCAGAGACAGGAGCAGGGCAGCATGGTGTAGCCACGGCTACTGCAGCGGCACTTATGGGGATGACATGTGAAGTGTATATGGGAGAAGAAGATACAGAGCGTCAGGCACTTAATGTGTATCGTATGAGGCTTCTAGGTGCTAAAGTTCATGCCGTCAAGACGGGAACATGTACGCTGAAAGATGCGGTTAATGCAGCACTTCAAGATTGGTGTACACATGCAGAGGATACTTTTTATTGCATTGGTTCGGTGATGGGGCCACATCCTTATCCAGAAATGGTAAGGGACTTCCAAAGCATCATAGGAAAAGAAGTGAAAGAGCAGATGAGGGAACGAGAAGGAAGGCTACCAGATATGCTTATTGCATGTGTAGGTGGTGGAAGTAATGCCATGGGAATGTTTTATGATTTTATTCCCCATACAGAGGTTCAGTTAGTCGGTGTAGAAGCAGCGGGAAGAGGGATTAATACAGTGGATCATGCTGCGACGATGGCTAAAGGTGAGGTAGGGATTTTCCACGGGATGAAATCCTACTTTTTGCAGACGGAAGAAGGCTATATAGCACCTGTGTATAGTATTTCAGCAGGTCTTGATTATCCAGGGGTGGGACCAGAACATGCAGACTTAAAAGACAGTGGTCGTGCAAGGTACGAGAGCATCACAGATGAAGAGGCAGTCACTGCTTTTGAGTATGTATCAAGGATGGAAGGGATCATTCCAGCTATCGAAAGTTCCCATGCATTGGCGTATATGATGAAAGTGGCACCAAAGCTTGCGAAGGATAAAATCATTGTGGTGAATGTATCTGGGCGTGGGGATAAAGATGTGGCACATATTGCAAGGTATAGGGGGGAAGATATCCATGAGTAGAATAGCCGAACGATTTAAGGTGCTTCAGGAGGAAGGAAAGTGTGGCTTCATTCCTTTTGTGACAGCAGGAGACCCGCATCTGCAAGCGACAAAGACATTTATAAAGATACTGGACGATTCAGGGAGTGCTGTCATAGAGATAGGTGTTCCATTCTCAGATCCAGTAGCAGATGGGGAGACAATTCAGAGGTCTTACTTAAGAGCGATGGCAGAAGGCGTTAACTTAGGGAAGATTTTTGAAATGGTGGCAGAGGTCAGAAGTGAGACAAAGGCAGCTTTAGTTTTTCTCATCTATGCCAATATGATCGAACACTACGGAAGAGAAGCTTTTTTTAGAAGGTGTAAAGAAGTAGGTATAGATGGTGTCATCATTCCTGATGTGCCGGTAGAAGAAATGGAAGCTTTTGAATGTGTAGCGAAGGATTACAAGGTGGATATGATTCGTCTAATCGCACCAACGTCAAAAGAGCGTATAGCAACCATTGCTAAAGAAGCTACGGGATTTATCTACTGTGTATCCTCATTAGGTGTTACCGGTGTAAGAGAAGCAATCACTACCCCTATCGAGGAGATGATAGCAGAAGTAAGAAAAGTAACACAAGTACCAGTGGCCATCGGATTTGGTATCGCTACGCCAGAACAAGCACAGGGCTTAAGGAGATATGGGGATGGCATTATAGTGGGAAGTGCCATTGTAAAACAAATAGAAGAGTATAAAGAACAAGCAGGTGAGTACCTAAGCGTATTTGCAGAAGAAATGATAGAAGTACTTTCAAAATAAGAGGGTATAAGTGCATGATACATGGCGAAACCATAATCATGCACTTTTTTGGCTGATATTAATATAAAATTGTAATATAGTCATAAAAGTTGTATAATTTATAGAGAATATGGGTTAAAACATTTGAACTGGCTAAAGGACTATAGCAGGTGCTTAAAGAGGAGGAAATGTATGTACTTACTAGGGGTAGATGGTGGAGGAACAAAAACACATTGTGTCGTAGGTGATGAAAAAGGAAATATATTTGCAGAAGGCTTTGGTGGGCCAGCTAATTACGATTGTGTAGGCATTGAAACGACTAAGCAATCGATACATACAGCTATTATGCGTGCTTTAGATAAGCTCAATATAGGTATTCAAGACATTGAGTGTGCAGTCTTAGGGCTTGCGGGAGCAGACTATCCAGAAGACTACGAAATCTTAGGAGAAATGTGCCAAGAGATTTTTGGAGAAGTACCATTTGAAGTAGTGAATGATTGCTTGATTGCACTTCGTGCAGGAAGTGAAAATGGATGGGGTGTCGTAAGTATTTGTGGGACAGGCCATGGTGCAATGGGTGTTACCAAAGAAGGAAGACGTATTGAACTTCGCAATATGGACTATGACTTAGGCAATAGAGGTGGTGGAGGCGAACTCTTAAGAGAAGCGATGCACCATGCTTTTAGAGCAGATGAGGGGATAAGTGCGTCTACAAAACTTCAACACGAGATACCTAAGGTATTTAAAGTAGACAGCATGGTAGAAGTAGACCGCATCATCCGCCAAAGAGGTTTTGATGATGAAGTGAAATACCGTATACCTGTGGTAGTGGCACAGCTTGCTAAAGAACGGGACAAAGTGGCACAAAATATTATGATGAGCATGGGGAAAGCACTGGGGCAAACAGCAGCAGGGATTATAAGACGTATGGGGGCTATGGACGATGAAGTGACCATGGTACTTGCAGGCAGTGTCTTTGGTGGGGATAATCCTCTACTGATTGATATGTATATACTCGAAGTACATAAGGTAGCACCTTGGGCAAAAGTTAAGATATTAGACAAAAAACCAGTGATGGGTGCATACTACTTAGCACAGGATAAAACGAAATAAAGATAAACTAAAAAATCTCTCGCATGCGAGAGATTTTTTTAGTTTACCAGCTACCGGAAGAGCCTCCACCATTACTGCTACCGCCTCCGAAGCCTCCAAATCCGCCACCACCACTAGAGGCACCACCACCACCGCGGCCACCACGTCTACCTATATTACTCCAGAAAAGTACTTGAAGTAAGGAGGAGAAGATACGACCACGATTCAGCAGGATGTCAGCAGCAACTAGAATAATAAGAAGGATAGGGAGTCCAGAACTTCCTGAGGAGTGCTGTGTGGTAGTAGGGAAATTGACATGTAAGGAATGGGTGAGGGTGATACCGTACTCGGTGGCAATAGCATCGCAAAAAGTACTATAAGCACTTAGACTACCATCAGCATAACGACCATCCATAAAGAGAGGCTTGGCTAACTCTTCCATGATACGGTTGCTTAGTGCATCAGGAATAGCACCTTCAAGTCCACGACCTACTTCCACACGCCAAGTCCGATCATTTAAGGCGATAAGCATCAGAAGGCCATTATCCTTACCTTGCTCGCCGATACCCCACGTTCGAAAAAGCGTAAGGGCATAGTCGGCAATGGGTACATTTTCAGTGGAAGGAATCAAGACAAGGACTGCTTGAGCACCTGTAAGGTCTTCTAATTCCTTGCCAAGAGAAATGACTTGCTTCAGTTCACTGTCGGAGAGCGTATGGGTATAGTCATTCACATACTTAAGAGAAGTAGGTGAAGGGAGCCCGCTTGAGGCAGGGGTGATCGTACAAAACAATGCAAGCAGACATAGTAATAAGGCAAAGGGTTTATAAAGTTGTTTCTTAGACATCATCTAGAAATCCACTTGTGGAACGGTCTCAGCACCAGCACTTGCTTCATAAAGAGTATTAGGTTGGAATCCGAAGAGTGAGGCAAGGAGATTGGTAGGGAAACGTCTTAGTTTGGTATTGTAGGCAGTTGCAGCAGTATTGTAGTCTTGTCTTGCTACAGCGATGCGATTTTCCGTACCTTCAAGCTGGACCGATAAGTCCTTAAAGTTTTGGCTAGATTTAAGTTCAGGGTAGCGCTCGACCACAACGAGAAGTCTTGAGAGTGCATTGGAAAGCTCACTATCGGCAGACGCTTGGTCCGAGACATTGGTGGCACCAGCGAGCTTACTTCTGGCATTAGCAATATCTGTGAAGATTTGTTGCTCTTGATTCGCGAAGCCTTTAACCGTATTGACTAAATTAGGAATAAGGTCAGAGCGTCTCTGAAGTTGTGTGTCGATGTTTGACTTGGCAGCTACAACTTGTTGCTCCAGTGTGACGAGACCGTTGTAGCTTGAAATAAGAGGAATCGCTAGAATAATAAGAACTGCGATGATACCAATGATTATTTTTGAACTTTTTTTCATAAAAAACACTCCTTTCTACTACCTCATAGTATAGCCAACAACAAGCAAATCATACTTCAATACACCCAAACAGTGGTGGTGCTAGGAAGTGTCTCGAAAAGCCACCGGGCATCACTTTCTTCTAGACGCACACAGCCATTAGAGATGGGGGTGCCTAGGCGAGAATCGATGACATTGCCAGAAGCATCGATGGGACAGGAGTGGAAAAGGTAGTTTTTATAGAATTTCACCCAGTAATTCACACGCTCAGTAGAATTAAGTGACAGCCCACGGTCGGTTATAGCGAAAGTACCTCGGGCAGTAGGGGTCTCAGTCTTGCCACTTGCACAAGGCATCTGGTGAAGGAGCTGCCAATCATCCTCAGCACCTTCAAAGACATAGACCAGTTGTCTTGCGAGATCGACCCATACATAGTAGGGGGTCAGGCTCGTCTTAGAAGTGGTATTCATATAGTATTCAAGTTCCTCAGTAGACATGGGAGTAAGTGGCGTAAAAGGTGTTACGTCAAGGAGAAGTGAATCGGCATACACCCAAGTAACGAGGGAACCTTTTTGGACCTTGTACTGCTTACCAAGGCATACATCTTCTAGAATTTCAACGACTTCACCTTTTTTAAAACCATTACAGTCATAGCGAATCGTTCCATATGTAGGAGAAGGTTGAACTTTAGTGTGTATGTCCTCTGAGGATAAGCTAGGAGGAAGACTGAACAAATCGTGGGGGAGTGTAGGTGATGCATTTACGATATAAGGAATGAAACAGAATGATAATAAAATGTATTTTATGAACATAAATAGAACCTCTTAAGTAAAATGATTAACCTTAGGGTTTACTTAAGAGGCTTTTTTTATGTTTGATTAATGGTATTTGTCATAAAGTGCAAGGAGAAGATTCACCATTTCACCGTAACTTGCCGTACCAGATGCCACACCGTTACTTTGAAGGTAAGCATTATTGACTTTTTCTGACACTTCTTGGACGTCACCTTCGTACTGATCCCAGAAGGTATTGATACTTGCTAAATCAGCATAAACCTTAGGGTCCATCTGACTATTGATACGTACCAGTGCATCATAATCAGCGGTAGCCAAGGCATTACTTGTATAAGAAAGTGCCATGATCAGTCCTGAATACTGAAAATCTAAGTCAGGATGAGAGAGACAAGTAATGTAGGCGATAAAGTTACATTCGTTTTCGAAACCATAACCGCGTTGATGTGCCATCTCATGACAGGTAGTGGAAGGCAAGGTGACAGCAGGAACGCTAATGTTGACATTGGGTTCACCCGTAAAAGGTGAGTAGATGCCTGTAATACCTGTGTAATTAAGTGGCTCGGAAGCGAGTATAGGTTTGGCGTTTCCGTAGCTACCTGTAAGACTTGTGAACTCTAATCCTGCTTGATCAAAGCCAGCTTGGGCACGGTTGAAGATATCTTTATAATCACCATAAGGGATCATGAGTCCATCTGCATCCTCAGGAAGTTGGTGACGGGTGCGAGTCGCTTTGTTGAGTAAATGCTGATAAAGGGCAGCTAGTTCATCAGATGTATACTCACCGGCTACGATGCCATATTTCTCACTAAAATGAGGACGCTTGTAATTAAGTGCCCAAAAACTCATGAAGACGAAGATGCCTACAGCAGCCACTGAAGCAAGGGTTAAAAGATACTGACCGACGATAGCAAAACCTTTATTAAAATTTTTAATAAGCTTGTAAAGGGTATAAAAAGTATAACCTAGAAGCCATAGAATGCCTCCATAAATACCAAATTCAAAAAGTGAAAAAGGTAAGATACCTGTGACGTGACTAAGTCCCATGATGAACCACTTATTGATGCCTAAAGAATAAAAAGACTCCCAAGTATCAGGGGCTAAAGTATAAAGATAATTAAGTAAGATGGCTAACGGAAAAAGTAGGAGCAGAAGCAATTTGATTTTTGTTTTATTCATTAGAATACCTCGATATGCAAAGAATTTTATAAACTAAAGTATAGAAAATACCTCTTAGAAAAGCAATAACTATCTCTTAGTGTATGTGTATTTGAAAAAAATATTAGGAAAGCACGTGTAAATACAGAGATAAACTAATACGACATAAGAAAGAAGCCGATAAAATAGACAGGAGATTTTATATTTGGGAAAATAATTCACTACATATAAATAGAATTGGAAGGGACTAAGAAGATGAGAAGAAAAATAGCAGGACTATTAGCGATTGTACTATTGGTAAGCATATTTCAGGGGTTAGGAGTCCCCACTTTTGCAGTGGAGGTGGGAGAGTTTGTCGAACTGAACCAAACCATCGTTAAAGAAGATGGCATTTACAAATTAGGGGATGATAAATCGCTCCGCTCCGATGAGGTAGTAGTAGAAATTCCTATGACTAAGGAAGGTAAGTTTAAGAAAGGGACATATGTTCTTGATTACTATCTACCCCAGCAAGGTCAGACGACGACAGAAGCAGCGATAGGCGTACGTGTAACTATGGACTCTACCAAGACAAATACAGAAGCACCAGACCAATCAGGTGGGAGTATAGAGGTTACATTACAAAAGGTAATTGGTGGAAATCCAAGCACTGTGCCAAGTGATACATTTAAAAAAACAATTACACGTAAAAATATAGGATCGAAAGATGCCAATGGTTTAACAGTCGATGAGTTTGGGGGTATATCATTATTTATAAAAGAAGATAAGCTGTACTTTTCCGCATCGGGAATCAAACAAGGATTTGTTATTCCTTTCTCATTGTCTTATCGTGAGGGGGGAACGGGTACGGCTAAAAACTATGTGAGCTATATTTTCAAAGGACTCTCACAGATGCAAGTAACTCCGACGCATTTATTAACGGATGGAGAAAAGAAAGACATAG
>JBOFIT010000181.1:0-6181 GCA_051650305.1 Cellulosilyticaceae bacterium | reverse complement strand
CGCCGTGGCCTTCTCAACCTTAAGACAACACCAGATGCCCTTCCTTACTTTGTCAGCGAGAAGAATATGCATCTCTTTACTTCTTATGGTATTTTTACAGAGGCAGAGCTTCATTCACGTTATGAGATCCTCCTTGAGAACTACACTAAGACACTTTCTATCGAAGCACTTACTATGCTCGATATGGCTAGAAAGGATATTTTACCCGCTGTGTGTAGCTATATAGATACCATCACCCAAGTGGCCCTTCACAAAAAGCAGCTTCTTCCAAACCTATCTTGCCATTTAGAAGAAACCTTAGTTACCAACCTATCTTCACTCGTAGACTCTCTCTACGACAAAGTAGAAACTTTAGATAATGCTTTTCTTAGTAGTAAAAATATCACAGACTCTACAGATCTCTCTCTCTACTTCAAGACAGCTATCATTCCTGCTATGCAATCTCTTCGTATCGTAGTCGATGAGCTAGAAATGCTCGTAGGTCGCAAGTACTGGCCTTATCCAACGTATAGCGAATTGCTTTTCAGTGTTTAATACCCTCCCCCTCTCCTTTAAAACTATAGAAAAGCCAAGGGACACTTATCAACTTAAGTGTCCCTTGGCTTTTATTGTCTCCCTAATAACCTCAATCGTTCTATTTCTCTTTTCTGACTATCAATGCCTTCACCACTTGTAATCTTAAAATCTTCCTTTAAACACTGAATAATACGCTTTCTATCCTGGATAGCAGACTTATAGTCACCCATCCATTCATGCATTTGTGCCAATGAGTATAAGCCATCTGAAATACGTGGTGGCTCTTGTATTGTAAAACTTATCTCATAATCTTCCAAAGCCTGTGCAGTCATCCCTATCTTTTTTAATCTATCTGCTCTTGAACAATACGCTTGCCATGTTTTTGGATACTTATCTACTGCCTGATTCCAGAAGTTCTTGGCTTCTTCTAACTCACATTTCCCATATGCTACATCTCCCATATACATATAGTACTGATAGTTATTTTTGACTTGTTTTAAGTTTTGGATATAAGGCAGGGCTTCATCATAACGCCCATCAGCTAGTAAATTTTCAACAACAGCATATAATCCTCTAAAGTTATTGGGATTTTTATTTAAAAACTCTTTGAAATATTGTACAACAGTAAAGTGATTATCGTACCATTCATCACCACATAGGCCTCCATTAGCTTCCAAATATGCTACCCATCCATTTTTATTGTCAGGTTGTAATTCCAATACCTTTTTGGCGTATTCAGATGCTAATTCATGGTCACTATGTGCTCGATGGTTATAGAGATATGCTAAATTTTCATATGCCCTTACATTCCCCGATTCTTCCTTAATAACTTCTTCTAAAAAATGTACTACTTGTTCGAATGTTTCCTTCTTGATACGTCTTTCATTCCAGTACATATTTTCTATACGTTCAAACTGTGCTTCATTTGGTATTTGAAACAATTCATCAATTGTCACCCCAAAGTAAGTTGCTATCTTAGGTAATAATGAAATATCCGGCACACTACTTCCTGTCTCCCACTTAGATACTGCTTGATATGATATTTGTAAATATGCTGCTAATTCTTCTTGCTTTACATTTTTTTGTAGTCTTAATCCTTTAATTTGTTTGCCTACGTTCACACTAATCCCCCATTCAACTTATGTTTGATTTTATTTTTATCTATCAGCTGATAAGTTAATTATAATAGGTACTTAACTCGTATTCAATCGAGGTATATTTGATTTCATTCTACCATTAGTTGAGTATTTGTATATCTTCACTATTTGTTTACTTTTTATTTTTTTATGGTATACTATAGATACTAAATAAATGTCACTATTTCTCTTTGCATACGTATGATCAAAGCGAAATTAAAACCCTTAGGCTGGCGGGCCTAAGGGTTTTTTCATTACTATAGATTTTCAATAATTGCGATAATAATATCTCTAATCATGTTAATAAGAGCTATAGCAATGGCGGTTGCATTCAGCTTTTGTTTATTGTCACTACACTTCCTCTTTTGCATACGTATCACCTCCTTTCGTATTACTACAAAAGGCAGCTGAATACAGTAATGATTATATCACAAAGTTATCGTTTACATAAGATGTGTAGGTATAGTATTTTACTACACTTCTAGTTTAATATCGTAAAGTCTGAACCATTCATCTACCTGTATAAGCCATGCGATAAGCTGTGGTTTTGACATGAGTTGCCCAAACCATGTGACGTTGTCACAGGCGATTAAGCTTTCTACTTCTTTTAGATTTAGGAGTTCTCTTAGGATGGAGTCCTTATCTCTTAGCTTACTTTCAAGTATCTGTATGACTGCTTCTTCGTACTTTGGATTATGCGTCTTTGGATAAGGGCTTTTCTTACGGTTGAGTATACGGTCTGGCAAGTAATCTCTCATCGCTTCACGAAGGAGTGCCTTCTCTACTTGCCCTTCAAACTTAATCTCCCAAGGTACATTAAAGACGTACTCTAGTATACGATGATCTGCAAAAGGTACTCTTACTTCTACGCCACTAGCCATACTCATACGATCTTTTCTCTCAAGGAGTGATGTCATAAAGTAATTGGTAGATAACCATGTCGCTAGCCTACTTTGTCTCATGGCATCACTGTCTGTATCAAGGACTGGACATGCCTCTAAGCTCTTTTTATAGACCTCTCTTGCGAAGTCATAGCCTTCACTTAGCCCTACGACTTCATCTTTAAATAACCCTGCTCGTTTGTGCGGGTCATGTATCCATGGGAAGAAATCCTTCTCTAGCATTTCTTTACGATAGAACCAAGGGTATCCTCCAAAGATTTCATCTGCACACTCCCCTGAAAGTGCCACTGTATGCTGCTCTTTCACACGGCTACAATAGTAGAGGAGTGAGGAGTCGATATCTGCCATTCCCGGTAAGTCTCTATACTTAGCTGCATCTACTAAAAGCCTTGTGATACCTTCGTTAGTAGCCGTGAGCACCGTATGATTAGTCCCTAGATAATCTGCGAGATAAAGTGCGTATTCATCATCTCTCTGAGGTTGGAAAAGCGTATTGGTAAAGCTTTCTTTATTCCCCTCATATTCAAACGAATAAGTACTGAGCACTTTCCCTTCGGCCTTAAACTGCTTCGTCGCTACAGAGCTAATAATAGATGAATCGATCCCTCCTGATAGGAAGGTACAAAGTGGTGCATCTGATACGAGTTGTCTTGTGATTGCATCTGTGACCAGTTCCCTCGTCTCTTCTATCGCATCTTCTCTACTTCCTGTGAAAGGTTTTGCTTCTAGCTTCCAATAAGGTGTAAGTTGAAGCGATGTCCCTTCATAATACCCATGGTGTGCTGGTTTTACTTCATGTATATCTTTAAGGATGCTGGTACCACTTATTTTATTTGGTGCGAGGTAAAGGAGTTGCCAGAGTTCTTCTCTTCCTACTACCGGCTTTACTTGTGGATGCTTAAGAAGTGCTTTAACTTCTGAAGCAAACAGTAGGCTACTTCCTACTTGGGTATAAAACAGTGGTTTAATGCCGAACCTGTCCCTTGCCATATATACCTTATGTTCCATTTCATCATACACCGCAAAAGCAAAGATACCATTGAGCTTACTTGCACACGTTTCTCCGTAGAGTATATAGCTATAAAGAACCACTTCAGTATCACAATTGGTCTCAAAAGTAATACCCCGTCCCTCTATTTCTTTTCGAAGTTCATTGGTATTGTAAAGCTCCCCATTATACACTAACGTATAGCGCCTCTCCCCCAGTTGTCTCGTCATGGGTTGAAGGCCTCTTTCTATATCAATGATTGCTAGACGATTGTGCTGAAAAGCCACGTCTTTCCCTACATAAATCCCTTGTTGATCAGGTCCTCGATGAATTAAAGTTTCTCCCATCTTAGCGACCACCTGAGGGTTGTTATTCTCTTTATTTTTAAAATCTACAATGCCACATATTGAGCACATCTTTCCATCCTCCTTCTTGTCTCACATGACAAAGGCGCCATCTAACCCTTGGGAGTTCTCCCAACTGGTCACATGACGCCTTTGTCTCTACTCTACTATATGTGCTTTCCTTGTATAAGGTGCTTATTGTTCTTGTACTTTTTCGATAAATGCCATCACATTGGCTTCGTACTTATCTGGATGATCATCATAGATACGTACGTGTGCTGTCTCTGGCTCTATCCAAATTTCTTTATAGCCACTCTCTTTTGCATCGTAGACTGCTTGTCCCATATCTACTGTACACACTGCATCTTCCTCACCATGGATGATGTACATAGGCATGGTACTCTTCGCTACTTCTTTGGTTAGGTCTACTTCATCATAGCTAAATCCAGACTTCAGTTGATTGTAGACTTTACCTGCCCATACAGCATAGCTTGTAGGGATAGGTACACCTTCTGCTGCAATACCTACTCTTACAGCACCTTCCATACTATCATAAGGACAGTCTAGTATGAGGAAGTCTGCTTGCTCCTGCGCAATGTCTAAACCTGAGTACATCCCCACCGTACCTGCTCCCATAGAAAAACCATGAGCACCAAGTAGTTGGTCTGGATACTGTGTCGACACATAGTTCATCACAGCTGCCAAGTCATGCTTTTCATAATGTCCAAAACTTCTGTTGTCTCCACCAGTCTCACCTGTGTTACGTTGGTTGTAGATCACCACATTAAAGCCATTCTCAAGATACATCATCGCTTCTCTTAAATGTCTCCACATATTCATCCCTATACCATGCACCACAACCACTGTCTTATCTACCGGCTCCTTAGCAAAGAGCATCTTTGCTTCTACCTCATAACCATTTTCTGATGGAATCATCAAGTCTTCTGTCTCATAAGCCTCATAGGATGCTATCACTTCTGGCATATTTTGATACACATAGTCCACATCTGTATCTTGGAAATGCTCACTCACATAGCCTACAGTCTCTGCATAAACCATTTGTCCTACGATATAAGTTATGCCTACAAATAATAGGACAAGTGTCGCTAGTACACCTATTATTAACTTCTTATTTTTCAATACTTTACCCATATTCTTCTCGCTTTCTCTTGTTATCTCAATATTTCAAAAACATTTTTATAGTGTTACAATAGTGTAACATAGATTTACTTTTGACTGAAGTCTAATATAATTAACCATAGTTAAAAAATAAATTTAAGGAGGTAAATAGGATGATTAACTTTACAATCAATAATGCAACAACACAACTTAATATCCAATTAATCACACCAGTTCTACCTCTAAATAAAGGTTGTCATCTATAAAAGTATAGTCTATACATATAGAGATATTATAAACCCACAAGGTTCTAGAGGCGCGGCTGTTGTCGTGCTTTTTTTGCGCCTTTGTGGGTTTTCTTTATTTAGAGTTTTGATGACGTGATTTTTGGACTGAAACTTTCGGACTGAAAAGGAGGCTATTTATGCGTTTAGTAAAAGAGTATATTTTAAAACACTGGAAACTTATGATTATTCCAATTCTAGGTATGTTCATCACCCTAGGGATTGATGCTACCATGCCTATTTTACAGATGTACTTCATTGACCACATCTTAGTAGGAGGTCAGACCAGTACCTTACTGACTTTCTCTCTTATCTTTATAGGACTCGTCCTTACACGCTGTACCTTTGGTTATATCAAAGAATTTATCTTTGATAAGTTTTCACTTGATGTGGCCAAAGATTTAAGAAGAAATATTTTTTATAAGATTCAATCCCTTGAATTTAGCTTTTTCGATAAAAACAATACTGGTGAACTCATGTCTCGTATCGGCGAAGATGTGGATATGGTATGGGAGACCGTGGCCTATGGACTTCGTCTTTTTATCGAGATGATTATTATTTTTGTACTTTGTAGTACGCTCATGCTTAAGATGAGTCCACCACTTGCTATAGTATGTTTACTTTTACTTGTACCTGTGACACTCATGGGATTCTTCTTCGAGAAGAAGTTTTGGGACGTCTACTCAAAAATCAGCGACCAAACTGCTGAACTTAACTCTGTGGCACAGCAAAATATAGCAGGTATTCGCCTCGTTAAAGCATTTGCCCGTGAAAAACATGAAATTACCAAGTTCTTAGATACCAATGAAGGTCTCTACGACTTAAACTTAAAGCAAGCTAAACTTGTAAGTAAATTCGTACCGACTATCGAATTTTTCTGCAACCTATCTAG
>JBOFIT010000180.1:0-17776 GCA_051650305.1 Cellulosilyticaceae bacterium | reverse complement strand
GCGGCTACAGGTATCGGGTATGCTACTGCTCTAAGAGCATCTAAAGAAGGTGCTAAGTTAGTCTTAGTAGATATCAAACAAGCTGAAGGTGAAGCCTTACTTAAGGAAATTTTAGACGAGCAAGGCGATGCGATCTACCTGAACCTCGATTTATCACAAGAAGCATCATGTGAACAAATGGTAGCTACTGCTATCGAAAAATATGGCAAGATAGATATCGCTGTTAACAACGCAGGTGTCATGGGTCAACCAAGTCCTGCACATCAATTAGATAAAGAACGCTTAGACTATACAATGAACAACAACTTCTACTCTGTGTTCTTCTGTTGTAAGCACGAGATTACTGCTTTTATTAATCAAAACATACCAGGTGTCATCATCAACAATGCTTCTATTGCAGGTATCACTGGTCTCCCTGGCAACCCAGCTTATGTTGCATCAAAGCATGCTGTTAATGGACTTACTAAGAACTTAGCTCTTGACTATGCACGTTTTGGCATTCGTGTAAACTCAGTAAACCCTGCCGGTACAGATACACCTATGGTTGACGAAGCTATGGCTTATGTAAAAGCGAGAAGAGAGCAAGCTATCGCAAATGGTATGGACCCTGCAGCTGCTGGTTCTATGGCTGGTCAAAAAACAAAAAGTATCTTAAAAAGTGCTACAAATGTAGATGCTACACCTGAAGAACAAGCTGCTTCTATCTTATTCTTAGCTTCTGATGATTCATCTCATATGACAGGTGCTATCCTTCAAACAGATGGCGGCTGGACTTCTTTCTAATCCTATAAACACAAAAAACCACTTCGCGTGGTTTTTTTGTGTTCTTTTTTAACGCTTTCATTTTAGTCTACTTCTCTAAGTCTTTCTACCAAAGACTTTTTGCCCATAATCTTGGCAATCATGATAGATAAGATGCCTGTAACCACTGCGACAAACATGCTATAGCCTATGAGATACCCCAGTGGGAAGCGGTATACCAAGTAGCTTACACCATTCCAGTTTGCAAACTTTACAAGTCCATAACCACAGATGGTGCCTAATATCAGCGTGATGACAATGTTGATGACTGCAAAGTACATCCCCTCACCCCAAATCATGTTTCTGATCTGCCTATTGGTCGCACCGATTGCACCCATGCAGGCAAACTCTCTTTTTCTAGACATTGTATTGGAAATCAGTGTATTGAGTAGATTAATCATACTAAAGGCTATGACAAATAAAGCAGCTCCCATAAAAGTAGTATATGTCATGCCGAATTGCTGCTTATGATGTACCATCGTTTTTTTGAGTGTCCCTAGACTCATCAGTGGGTTAGCCTCTATCATTTCCCTGATTTGGTCTTCAATCCTATCATCTACCTTCCACTGATCGTCACAGGAGACAATCAGTCTCGTGGTCAAGTTAAAGTCTGGCACCATCATCTGCTGTACTAACCCTTCAGGTAGCATGAACCACCCTGCATTATAGGCTAGCTTAAACATTTCTTTATTCCTATACAATTTATAAGTCGGTTCTAAGATGGCACCTATTGTAAAGTGGTCCTCTCGCTCCTTCTCGCCATCAAACCACTCTAAAGTCACCGTATCCCCTAGCTTGAATTCCCAACCAAAGATTTCTTTTACCATTTCATTATGAACGATGATGACTTCCTTCTGCTGGATCATACGCTGATAATCAATGCTACCTTCTTTTACGTAACCTCTAAGGAGCGCTTCATCCCCTTCGCTAAAAGGTGCTGCCACGTCTTTTTCTAGATGCTCGGCATACTGATACCCTACTGGTAAAGTCTGCATTTGGATGACTTCTTGTACGCCATCAATCGCCTTAAGGTCGGCAATAAGTACATCATTCAAAGGATTATTCATCTTAAGTCCCATCTCTCCATGTGCATTCACTTTTGCTGCATTGGAAGAAAGGTAGATGATATACTCCCCAAAGTTATACCAGCTTTGACGTGAGAATTTCTCTTCGTCAACCGCATGTACAAAACTACTGGCCCCCATAAAGACAATACCTGCTAAGCCAAGTGATACTATGGTCATCATAGACTTTTTTCGGTTCCCCCTAGCAGCAATCATACTGAGATTCCATGGTGATAAACTGCGTTGTACGTGCTTCGTTCTTTGTTCTTTCATCTGTACTTCATAGCCGCTTATACGACTGGCTTCAATAGGTGAGATACTCGCCGCAAGTTTAGCTGGCTTCGTAATCGCCATCTGTACGGTCACATAGTTTACAAGTACAATACACATAGTATATCCGGCAAACTTCCAGAACACAAAGCCTTCTGGATAGCATCCAAAGGCAAAGAGTGCACCGAGCACAATACCTATGGCACTTCCTATAAGAGATAAGATCGTGCCTTCTTTCCTCACCATCTTCTTCACTTGCTTCTGGGTCATGCCGATGGTTCTCAGCTGTCCAATCTCCCTTGTTCGCTCAGCAATTGAAATATAAAAAATACTATAAATCACAAGTACACTCACTATTAAGATACTTATTGTGGCTAATACCACCATTGCTATTTCTTCAAAACTATATCCAAGCATTCTGACGAAAGCATCGTTTTCATTTATATATTTGCGTTCAATGCCATACGCCTCACCTATCGTGCGTATGGTAGCTAGAAAGTCATCTTCACCCATTTTCCCTGCATCCGCAATTTGAGCCGTTAGATCAAAAGGAATCGTCTTCAGTTGACTGCCTTCCCTGGCATATGCTTCAGAAAAATAAATAGAAAACACACTCGTTACTTCTGCTTCTATTAAGCCTGATACCACATACGTTTCTGTGGTACCATCTAGATACTTGATAGAAAGACTTGCACCGACTTTGGGCTCTACTCCCATTTTCACAAGCATCTGGTCATAGACGAGTACCTCATTGTGCCTTTGTGGATAGGATCCTTCTACTATGTCAAGTGTAATCATCGGCGCATTGTTTGGCTCAATGTAAGCTGGCACAAGTATATAATCATCTTGTTCAAAACTTTCTCCTTTTTTCATAACCTTACTGGCTACTATCTGTGGCTCATTTTTGAGTCCCCGCATCTGCTCTTCATCCACTGCATGGTAGATAACATGCTGTCTTTTTGCCAATTCCTGCATCTTCATCTCTCGTATTGCAGAAGCCATAAATGCAAGGCCTGCAATTAAGCTGACAGCTAAGCTAATGGTTATAATGGTAAATACATTACGCATCTTATAGCTTTTTAAGCTACCTTTTACCAAGCCATGAATAGTCTTTTTGTTACGCACCTTAAGCATTGCTATCACCGCCTACGATTTGTCCATCCTCAATACGAATGATTCGGTCTGCCATTTGTGCAATCTCCTCATTATGGGTAATCATCACAATCGTTTGATGAAACTTTTGGCTCGTTACCTTGAGTAAGCTTAAGACGTCTTGACTTGTCTTACTATCTAAATTACCTGTGGGCTCATCTGCTAGAATAATCGCTGGCTTGGATGCCAAGGCACGTGCGATTGCCACGCGCTGTTGCTGCCCACCTGACAAATGATTCGGCATACTTTGTAGCTTGTCTTGTAGACCTAGTGTCTGAATGATCGTATCCACATAAGCTTTGTCTGGCTTATTACCATCAAGGCCTATGGGTAAAATAATGTTTTCATATACATTTAAAGTCTGTACAAGGTTATAATTTTGAAATACAAATCCGATTTTGCGACGTCTAAAAATAGTCAATGCTTCGTCTGCCAGTTCAAAAATACTTTTTCCATCTACCAAGACCTCCCCACTTGTCGGTCTATCCAGTCCTCCTAGCATATGTAATAAGGTGGATTTACCACTCCCTGAAGTCCCGACAATAGCAACAAAAGTACCATTCTCCACTTGCATCGTCACACCATCTAATGCATGTACAGCTACTTCATCATGCCCATATATCTTCTTTAAGTTTTTTGTCTCTAGAATCGTCATCTTTCTATCTCCTTCAAAAAAATCTGTATTGTACGTCTACAATACAGATTTTATCCAATAAATCTTTCCATAATCTTTCTCATCTCATTTAAAATCTTACAGTGTTGAAAGATTTTAGCCTTCCCTTGGTAAAAAGACTGAAAAAGTAGCTCCTTCCCCACAGGTAGATTGCACCTTGATATAGCCCCCTTGCTTCGTAATAATTTCTCTTGCAAGATAAAGGCCGATTCCCACGCCTTCCTCACGACTTACCTCTGGTGCTCGGTAAAATCTGGTGAAAATCTTCGGGATGTCTTCTTCTTTTATCCCTCTCCCTGTGTCTTTTATATCGATACGACAAAAAAGTGGGTAGCTCACCACCTCTACCTCTACACTTCCCCCTTCTGGCGTATACTTCACAGCATTATCTATGAGATTATAAAGTGCTTCTATGGTCCACTTTTTATCAAAAAAAGCAAGGGCATCCGTCTCTTTGACGACAAGCTGGATCGTTTTAGCCTTTGCCTTCGCCTCCACTTGGGTTATTGCCACCTCTATAAGCACTTTTACAGGGGCTTCCTTTGGTGTTACTGCAACCATTCCCGTCTCAAGTCTTGATGCTTTCACCAGCGCTGCTACTAAGAAATTTAACTTTTCTGCCTGCATCATCAATGCCTCCACACACATCTTGTCTTGCTCACTCAAGTCACTTTCTGAAAGGAGCTGTGTGTAAAGCAAGATATTGGCAATGGGCGTCTTTGTCTGATGAGAAATATCTGAAATAAACCCATTAATCTTCGTTTTCTCCTCTTCCAATTGTCCTTTGGTTCTATTATTAGCTGTGAGATAATGTGAAAGCTTCGTCTCAAGAGCCGACATTTCCGTTTCATCAAAGCTATTTTCTATAGGCTTACCTTCTATGGCATTATCAATCATTTGATTCAGCCGTTTGATCATCTTCTTAACTCCAAATATCCCAATCATACGACCACCCATGTATAACCTATCCCATACACTGTCTTGATATAGTCTGGCTTAGAGGGGCTATCTTCTAATTTATCGCGAAGCCTTTTAATCGTCACCGATAAAGCATTTTCATCTACATATTCAGCACCATCTGTCCATACGCGGTCTACCAAAACACGTCGTGATAAAGTCATGCCTTTATTTTCTACTAAGATTCTTAGAAGCTTCTGTTCTGTCTTACTTAGTTCCACACGTCTTCCATCTTTAAAGTACACCATTTGCTCAAAATTAAAGTTCAATCCATCCTGCTTAAAACAACTTTTCTGGGTAATACCTTTTTTCCTGAGCTGCGTATTCACTCTAGCTCTAAGCACCGCTAAACTAAAAGGCTTGGTCATATAGTCATCTGCCCCCATCTCAAGCCCCATCACGATATCGATTTCCATATCATTAGCAGTCAGTATCATGATAGGGATGTCCTTACTTACCTTAATCTCTCTCAGTAAATCAAGCCCATTCCCATCTGGCAAATTCAAATCAATGATGATTAAATCAAAAGCCTCTTCCTCTAATCTTATCTTCGCTGTCTTTATATCATAGCATTGTGTAATATGCATCTCCTCATGCTTTAAGGCAATCATTATGCCATTAGACAATGCTTGGTCATCTTCAACAATCATTAACTTCTTCAACATATACTGCCTCTTTCCTACAAAAATAGAGAGCACGCTGCTCTCTACTTGATCATTTCTATGGTATCTTTAGCTACTCAATCCCCTATCCACCCTCGTTTATAAGTCAACATATGGTCGTTACATTTACGTGTTACTTTACCCTTGTCACAATACTGAACTCATCTATTACTATGCGTATATTGGTTCCGTATATACTTTCCAGGAGCTAATTCACATCTCAATTAGCAGAGTTTATGTTCACCCTTATAAACTACCAACTTCGCTTTATTCCACTAAATCTGTGGTCCAATTAAGCCCTTGTAGCTTTGTATCGATCAGTCGATACGCTTTTGACAGGTCATCTACTTCTTTTTGCTTTTCTGCGATATTCACCGTGCTTAAAATACGAATCTCTTTGGTTGAATAGCGATCAATCTTATTTGAGGCTTCACTTAAGAAGCTTCTAAGTATGGATAATTTTAATCCTAGGGTATCTCTTTTAGCGATTAAGTCCGTCATGCTCTCGTTATCCACATAAGTTGTGCTATTGGTTTTATTGATAACCTTGATGTAGTATTCTAACTGCACCATCATACCATCTAATTCTTTTAAAAGTTCCGCTGGGTCTTCTGCTGGCTGCTCCCCTTCTTGTACCTTTGCATTACGAAGCAATCGCTCTTTGATGCTGGCAATTCGCTTTTGTAAGTCCGCTCTTAAATTCAATGCTTCTGCTAGTTTCACTTTATTTCCCCTCCATCTTCTACTATTATTTTTTTATTATACTCATGTATTGTTATGCCTTATTTAGCAGGTCTTTCAATGCATTTTCTAATTCAACTAGAATAGCATGATTATCATTGATATTATCTATAAGTTCCCCGTCTCCTGGTAACTTATAGCGATGTGCCAATCGATTACGTAGTCTTCTCGAGCTGGCATAAAAGCGATAAAACGTCTCACTAACGACACCTTCATCCTTTAACAACTCCATACCTTCTATAGCCGACAAATCTATTCTAAATTTTTTAAGAGCTTTCAGATAAATAGAAATAAAGTCTTCACACCAAATATGAAAATCTAAAAAATACGCCCGCAAACTATGTGAGATAATCTTACTCATTTTTTCTGTTTCACTCACACTTAGTGCTTCAACACCTGCTTGGTATTCTTCTTCCCACTCTTTTAAATCCAATAATAGCTTAAGTATTCTATCGTTATTGATCAAGTAAATCCCTCTTTCTAAAATAGATAAAATCATGATTCTCTACAAAAAATCTTTCTATACTCTCATAAAAAGCATCAAATAAATCCGCTACCTTATAATAAACAATGCCTTCATTCAAAATATTTTTAGCCAAAAACTTATCCATTTGAGGTGTGAGTTTAACGACGTCTACTTCTACGCCTAACATACTTTCAAGGGTAGCTTCTATATCTAATTCTTGTGTCATAGTGATATCACCCATAATAAAAAAATCACAATCTGAATGTTCCTCAGCATCTCCACGCGCCCTACTTCCAAACATCCCTATGGCATAAAGCCCATAGCTTTGGGCAATCTCACAACATATGGCTTCTATGGTGCACCCGTTCACTTCCACCACCTCATCTTTCATCTATGTATCTTATCTTTTAGTATACCCTATTCCTCTAGGTTTTAAAAGTTTCTTTCATTCATCCCTCTAGTCATTTCCTTTAAAATGATATACAATAAAGACATCAAATTTTATAGAATGAAGAGTACTAAACAATGTCTACACAATTAGAACGCATGAAACAACTTATCGAAGAAAAGAAAACCAAGAATGCCAAAGCGCAAAACGGCAAACGCCCTGAGAAGTCATCCGCTACTGCACGTAAAGGTTTTAACAACAAAAAAACTGGCGGCTTGTCTGACCGTTAGTTCACACTTAAAAGAATAGCCCTGAGTGCCTTCATCTACGAAGCACTCAGGGCTATTCTTTATTTATCATTGCCTACTTGCTTAATGGTAAAGCAATAATCACCTTAAACAAATCTCCATCTATCACAATCTCCATCTTCCCCTTTTGAAGTGTCACAAGATTATCTACTATGGCAAGCCCAAGCCCAAATCCTTCTGTCGTTCTCGACCTATCCCCTCTTACAAATCGTTCTTTAAGCTCCTCTGCTTTTCTATCTATTGGCTCTCTACACATATTTTTAATAGTTAGGATTCCATACCCATTTTCCTTCTTTATATGTGTATAGACTCTTGTATGAGGCATAGCATACTTAATGATATTACCTATTAAATTTTCTAATATACGCCAGATAAATTTCATATCACCATCTACAAAAGTTGGTGTGCATTCCACCATACACATTTCTAGCCTATTCATCTCAAATTTATCTGTATAGCGTTCCACCACCGTCTCTACTACTTCACATAGCTCCACAGTGTCACTACTTACTTCAATACCGTCATCTAGTTCCTTGGGGATTTCGATGACGTCCTTTAGTAACACTTGAAATCTCTGTGTGCGTTCTTCTAGTATAGCAATATACTCTTTTGCTATTTCATCTTTAACGTCAATCTCTTTTAGTTTTTCTAGTGTTTTCACCACTTCAAGAACAGGGGTGCATAAGCTCTTTGGTACACACATCAGTAACTCTGTCTTTAACTTTTCATTCTTCCCTATGGCTTCTGCCCTTTCACGCATCTTCTCTGAAAGCACATTTACCTCTTGTACCATTTGATTCAAGATAAGTTTTTCCCTAGGTATCTTTCTTCTCACAGTCACTATGCCTGATACCATATCACTTAATGTCCGTCGTATATAGCTCATATTATTTCCATACAGCATCACCACATAGAGGGCTATAACTTGCCAAAGTATCATCGATACACCATAGAAATAACTTGTACCCTTGCTCCCATGCTTAATCCCTTCAACGAATGCCCAGCTTATAAGTCCACTGCCTATGATGTAGCCACTAAACCCACCTACAAAAAATATCTCATAGTATTTTTTCTTTGCAATCCATTCCATTAAAGATTTTAATGGATGCAGATTCCATCGTTTCTTAGCAATCCCTATTACAATAAGCCCCGTCATACTTATCTCCACCAAAATCCACTTCCACAACCTACTCACTAAACGCCTTTGTTCATCCATGGTTTGCTGCAACTCTTGATAGACGGTATAGAAAGCATCACCCTCTCTCAGTTCATTTCCAATACTCACCTGGAATGCTTCCACTTGGGGGTATTTTCTCATCATGTCTTGTAATACCTTATCTATATGCCCTCGTGTTACTTGTATTTCCCCATCTCTTACTCTGTCAAATCCAACTCTATAGCTATAGGGATTGACTTTAGACTCAAAAAAATATTTCAGCCAAAAAGTATCATAGCCTATAAGTGGCTTTCCGTCATAATTACTTATATTCGCATAGCCACTTACATACTGATTTTGACCCATTACTATATAAAAATCATAATTAGGACTATTTACGATCTTCTTAAATCCATCATTTTGGTGTTGCTTGTTGATACATACTTGAAATGTTTGTTCTATATGTTGTTGGAGCGTTGCTTCAAATGCTGTCGATTGATAGTAATAAGCAAGGCTATCTTCCTCATATGCCCTTAGTTCAAATGTTTTCTTTCCCCATTCACTTATATGTATCACCATAAGACAGCTCATAATCCCTATACTTATATAGAACAAAAGCTTTTTCATCATAATGTCCCCTCCTTTGCATCATACTTAGGAAAGTACATCTTTACCTTGAACAAATCACCATCTATATCAATCATTAGCCTACCACCTTGAAGGGTTGCTAAGCTTTCTGCAATGGTTAGACCCAGCCCTCCTGATGTGTTTTCTCGGCTCATTACTTTTTCAAGCAATGTCTCTCTATCTACATTCAACTTGTCTTTGGACATATTTTTAACCGTTATGTACCCATAGTTTTTATCTTCCTCCACCTCAATATAGGCCCTTGAATGTGGCATCCCATACTCTACGATATTGTTAAGCACTATTTCCATCATACGCCATATACCCCAGCCATCTGCACCAATAACCAAGTCTTTTATTTCTCCACACCTTAGTTCAATGGGTATCTCCATTAACCTATCTTGATACTCGCCAATAACTTGCTGCACCAGTTGTTCAATGGCAATAGGTTGTCGTACTGTATCTATATTCCCCGTCATTATTTTAGCTGTCTCTACTACTTCTACTACTCTTTTTTTGATAAGTGTTGTCTGGGTATCTAATACTTTCACTTCTCTTAAGGCTTCTTCCCTAAGAGGGCGCTTCTTCAAAAGGCCTACATAATTAATAATGGATGTAAGAGGTGTCTTTAAATCGTGGGATATATTTGTAATGAGTTCTGCTCGTATACGCTCACTCTTTACCGCCTCCTGTTCCGCAACCCCTAATCCTTCATATATCTGACTAAGGTCTTTTGCCATATCTTTGAGTACAAGTTCCTTATACGTCCAACTGTCTTGATACATCAAATCTTCTCGTACCATATCCTCCATACATTCAGCGATACTACGCACCCCTCTACCATAGCAATATAAGTACACAACCATTAGCCCATTCCATAGGCTAAGCACACTATATCCCCATAGGCTAAAAGGCTGTTCCACTACCATGACAATGCCTATGCCGCTCACTAACAGGTAGCTTATACATTGTAGCAATAATTTCATTTGATACCTACTTCTACTCCCTACTGAATATCTTTTTTTATAAATCCAATAGCCTAAAATCAAGCTCATTAGGGTGATTCCTAGAACCTCCCCATAATAACCATATCTTTCTTCTCGTTGATTCAAGTTCAGTAGCTCTAGGTAGCTATCAAAGAATACCTGGTTCTCTTGAAGTTCATAGGGTATACCTATGTACATACTACTTACTTCAGGGTATTGACTAAGCATTGTGTCAATGATTGCCTCACTCCCACTACTCTTCGACTTACCATCATACCAAATCGTATAATGCGCGTTTTTTCGTATGTATCCTTTTATATGTGCTTCATTCAATTTCTTATCATTTTTTAGGATTCGATTCTTTAAATCTCTATATTGAAAAATATTTGTATGATATGTAAATCCTGTGCCATTTACCCCTTTTTTTTCTATCATATAAATAAAATTTGAGGTATCTAGAAAAGGGGTATCACTAGCATATCCTGCTTCCAATACTTGCACGATACAGTCTAGCATTTCCTCTTCAAATGCCACACTCTTATAGTACGCTTGCCTTGGATTTTCTAGATATACTTGTGCTTGACCATGCATTGTATGACACTTGGCCCACCATCCACACAAAACAACGAGTATTACAATACTAATGATGTGCCATGCTCTATGAATTGCTATCTTCTTGCTCAACTTTTTCAATTTTATACCCACATCCCCACACCACCTTTAAATACTTAGGTTCTTTAGGATTAATTTCTATTTTTTCTCTTATTCTTCTTATATGTACAGAAACAGTATTATCTACTGTATAAGCCTCTTCCCCCCATGCCCATGCATAGATTTGGTTGTTTGAAAGTACTTGCCCCGCATGCTCCATCAAACAAAGAAGAATCTTATACTCCGTAGGCGTGAGGCGTACCTCTTCTCCCTCTAGCGTCACTTTATTAAACTTTCTATAAATACATAAGTCTCCTATAAGGATGGCCTCTTGCTCTTCTTCTCTTATATTGCCAAGCTTTGTATACCGTCTTAAGTTGGATTTGACTCTAGCAAGTAATTCCAGTATATCACAAGGCTTTGCCACATAGTCATCTGCCCCAAAGCTAAGTCCTGCTATTTTATCAGTACTCTCACTTTTAGCAGATAGCATAATTACTGGTACATTATATTGTTGTCTTATGTTAAATAAAGTAGACATGCCATCTAACTTCGGCATCATGACATCTAGAATGATAAGATGTACGGTTTCTTTTTTTAGGTAATTCAAGCATTCTAGACCGTCATAGGCCTGCAACACTTTATAGCCATCCTGTTGTAAATAAATACTTATAGAACGATTAATATTCTCATCATCATCACAAACCAATACTGTATAAGTCATAACTCACCCTCCCTATACACTATTATACAATCCTTCTTATAATTTTCTATATTTTTTAAAACTTTCTATATGTTTTGTTGCTTAATTTCATAAAACCCCCTTGCAAAAGTAATTCCTATCTACCTCTACTTATACAAAGGGGATTCTATGTTACTTTATCAGCTATTCTAAAGTCATAATGGCATCATACAGATGGTTATTTTGCTCTATTTTCTCCTGACTAGCTACAGTTAGCCATGCCCCTACTCCATTTAACTTTTCAAAGATTTCTGCCATTTCTTTAAAGTCATCTACAGTTGTTGCCTTGATTTCTTCTAACGCTTTCTTCTCTGCATCTATCCCCTTACCGACACGGTGCAAATACAGTGCATAGATGCCTCCATCTATCTGCTCTTTAGGCATCGTCTTCTCTGTATAGGCAGTTACTATATAGCTATTAAGCTCTTCTTGAGTTACTGCATAGTTTCTAATAAAGTTTGCCACGCCTTCATACACCTCTTTTGTCTTGTCAACATGAGGGTCTCTATAGGTATACAGTCTAAGACCTGATTCTACAAACATGCTCATACTACCATAGGCATTATTTTGATCCCGTATCTGAGGTGTCAAGTATTTCTCCTCTATGAGTTTCATCAGAGGGATATACTTGCTACTATAAGTTAATCCTAGCGCCTCTGTATCTGCTACTATCATATTGTAGTTAACAGGTGTATCCACTTTAATAGCTATATTTTTATTATCACTTTTCAAAGAACTATAATCTTGTTTTTCTATCGGTTGTGCTGGCAACTTCTGAAGCATTGTCATTGTTATTTCCTTAAATGCGGCTACATGATCTTTATCGCCTACGTATTCAACCAGTAGCCCTGTTTTATTCATCACACGATCTTGTATCATCTCTAACTCTTGTACAACTTCCTGACTTGAAGTCTCTAATTGTTTTTCTACCTCACCTAAGAAATGATAGTAATCTAACCCTTCTATATACTGCAAATATTGGGTATTATCATCATATACAGCTGTATTTATTTTATACAATAAGACACTTGGTTCTGATTGGTACATAACTTTTTGCTCATTACGTAAGTTCTTTACAACACTTAAAAGTGTTTCTGTATCACTTAACTTGGTATGGTATAAAATGTCTTCTATGACTCCTATAGCTTCTTCATATGCAGCCGCCTCACCTCTAAATCTTGCAAGATAGATGCCCTCATACCCTTTCTCATTTACCGAATAACCCGTCGTAGCTGTAGATACAACAAGGCTAAAGTACTTACTCTTTAAGCTTGCTATTTCTTCTTTTGTATAACTCTTTGTATCCATCTTCCCTACTAATTCCGTAAATAACTTATAATAATGAAGCTTTTCTGCTGGTACAGATGATGTATTGAATCTAAAGGCTACATCTAGCACCTCTTCTTCATCTAGTTCTACCGTTACATATTTGATGCCATCTTCTACTACTTCTTCAAGTACATATGGTTCCACTTCCACACGCAATGCTTCTATGGCGCTATTCGCCACACCTGCTACTGCACTATTAGTGCTATTCCATGCCTTGTATGTTTCTGTCAGACCAATAAGTTCTTTTATTTCCTCTAGTGTCATACTCTCTTCTTTTACCTTTAAGGTCTCTAATTCCTTCTTAATCTTTTCCTCTACCAACCCCGGGCTTGGTTCTGCAATACCAAAAGCTGTATGACTATTGTCTACCAGAAACTTCTTTATAAGTTTTTGAAGTTCGCTACTTTTCGTCTTTTCTCCAAGCTCTAGCAGATTGGTACTATAATAACTGCTATAGTAAATATCATGGCCATTCCCCCAGTCCTGTCCCATGATCCCAACTAACTTATTGCCTATATGAGGGTCTTTGCCATCTGCTTTGTATTGTGCTTGCTCACTTTTAACAACCTTTTCAATGACCTCCACTGGCAACCCTTCTTGTACTATTTTTTGTAATTCTTTCTCTATAAACCCTTTCACTTCCTCTTCTTTACCTTCTTTGACATGCTGCACTTGAAAGACGAAATAAGGTTCTGCTCCACATGGGTCTAGTCCTATAAATAATTTTTCACCAAGTCCTTCTGCTTTAAAGGCTTGCTGAATAGGTGCCATTTCTTCATTCATTGCTCTACTAGCAATCTGTAGAACGCCTCGCTCTTCACTGGACATATGTGTTAATGCAAAGTTGTAATGTACCATAGCACCATCTTTTGTAGTAGCATCTGCTAATGCTGGATAGTGTGAGCGTATACTTATAGGTTCTCCCTTTACTTTTTGAATGCCTTCGTCGATTACAATTTTCTTTTTCTTATATTTAGATAAGTGTTCTTCATCTAACTGTTTTAAAAATTGTCTATAATCCAAATCTCCATACAGGGTCATAAAGGCATTTGAAGGATGATAATAGGTTTTGTGTACGTCAAGCACTTCTTCATAGGTCAACTGAAGAATTTCCTCTGGTTTCCCTCCAAACTGCTTATCCATAATACTCCCCTTAAAGAGTGCCCCTACTACCTCCATATTACTCATTGCATAAATATTGGATTCCCACCCTTTCATCTCATTGTATACGGTGCCACTTACGGTAAGTGGTGTCTTTTCATCAGTCTTCTCGTATCGCCACGCCTCCCTTGCAAAAATCATAGGGTCTTCATAAAGCATTGGATTCAATACACAGTCCATATACATATCTACAAGTTTCAAAAGCTCTTCCTCTTCCATACTCCCTACTACATAAGATGTGTTGCTAGCTTGTGTATAGGCATTTGCATAAGTAATATATGGATTATCCTTAACTTGCATATTGGGATACTTTTTTGAACCTTCTAATACACTGTGCTCTAGTACATGTGTGGCACCTTTATGATCTTGTACAGGTGTTTTAAAGGTAATATTAAATGCTTTATTTTTGTCGTCATTTTGAACATACAACAGTAATGCTCCTGTCTTTTTGTGTTCAAATAGTATGGTCGTTGCATTTAGATAAGGCATCTCATTAAGTTCCTTTACTTTAAATCCTTCTACAACCGTCCCTTGCTTTGGTATCTTCTCCCCTGTATCCCGCTCCTTCAATGCTTTTACTGCTATCATCCCCCCTGTTAATACACTCAATATTATGACAAGTGAGATTACACCAAGCATCTTCTTTTTCATCTTATTTCCCCCTTTTGTTTTTCTTAATACTTTTATTATAGGGGTAATTCCTTACAACTTTACTTATACTTCCGCACAATTTCCGTAAAGATTTCTTAAGACATGTTCATTTTTACTCAAAAAATAAAGCGGTTGCAATAGCCTATTATAATTAGCTATTGCAACCACTTCTTTTATCTATACTATTTCGTTTACTTGGTCACTTCATTAGCCACATTGCTATTGGCCATCAATCTTTTTTTATTTTCTTTAATTTGCTTTTTCGTATGCCATTTACCACTTATAAAGTCGATATTCCCAACAGTTACAAAGGCATCCTTATCTACTTCATTGATATAGCGAATCAGTCCCATCACTTCATTATTCTCTATGATGATTTGGATTTCTAAATCTTCTTTTCTCGTATAAGCACCGACTCTAGGGTATAAGGTTACCCCTCTCATGAGGACATTTAAAATATAATCTGCTATAAGTTCATGCTTTTGTGAAATGATACATACACGCTTTTTCTGATTAAAAGCATCCGTAAAGTGCGTTATGATTAAACCATTTAAGTATGTGCCTATAAGTCCTAAAACAACAACTTTGATATCATATACAAAAATCGCACTTAATGAAACGACACTGCTCACCACCGAAACTGCCACACCTATCGGTACTCCCCATAAATGGTTAAAGATCTTTGCAACGATATCCAGTCCTCCAGATGATGCATTGGCTCTAAATAAAATGGTTTGTGATATACCTAAAATCAAAACATAAGTTATAAGGTCTAGCCAAGGGTCATTCATGATGGGTTGCTGATTTGGAAATACTCTTTCAAATATGTAGATCAACCCGGGAAACATCAAGGATGTATAGATTGTCTTAACGCCAAACTCTTTCCCTACTACAAAATACCCTACTACCAATAATAATAAATTCACGACTAATGTCACAGTTGAAATGGATACAGGGATGACCTCTCCAATGACTAGTGCAAGCCCCGACACACTTCCTACTACCAGATTTGCTGGTATTAGGAAGAAATACACAGCAGCTGCCGCTATGGTAATACCTATTGTAACCATGATATAGTCCATTATGATGTTTCTATCTATTTTCTTATCCATCTTTTTTTCCTCACCTACTTGATTATGTGATAACTTTGCTGCCCCTCAAATGCTTTATTCATTTAAGTTACATCAATTTCTCTAATTTTATATTTTAACATATTTATGTACACTACTCAATATTTATTATTTACTCTCATCTGTCTATCATATTGTCTTTTGTACATGCCCCAATCAAAAAAGGGAGCACTTGGCTCCCTGCTCTTAATCCTTCTTACTTAGAAAGAGTCTTCTCTCTTAAGGCTCTAAATTCTGCCTTCAGTGTCTCATCATCCGCCTCACTTGCTAGGCTTCTTTGCCATGCAATATAATGTGCGATGATTTCCTCTTCATATTTTGTCCACGCATCTTCATTAATTTTCAAGTACACGCTTCCGCCTACCAGCGCACTTTGCTCTTGTGTGGCATCTTCTACCTCGATATTTTCAAGAATATGTATAACATCATCTGATAATGCTATTCCCTTTTCTGCATTTACCCATGCACCTTGTATCCCTACATATACGCCTCCTGCTACCATTAGCAGTGACACGAGTAAAAGTAAGAAACCTTTCTTCAGACTTCCTTTTTTGAAGTATAGATACCCAAATAAAATCCACATTGCTACGATAAATCCTATCGCCCCTATAACCGCTATAATTGTTCCTATTCTTTCCATCTCTTTATCTCCTTATTATTTGTTATTTATTTTTTATTTTTTATTAAACTCTATTTTTTAAATACTTAAGCATGTCTTAAAAATGTCACTAGATCGTAGACAATTTCCAAATAAGCCGCAATCTCTTCCTCGGAATGAATACAAAAACAATCAAGCATTAGACGCTCGTTTATAAATAATTCCTTTCCGTAGCCTCTTATCACTAGACTGCTTTCATGTATTTCTTCAAACGGTATGTATATATACTCATCTCGTCTCGCTAAAAAGCTGATGATGCGCTGATTCGTCACAAGTAATTGTAGTTCAGATTTCTCAGGCTTCTTATGCGTATAGGCATGCATAAAGATAATCTCTTCCTCAGGTTGTAACTTAAGTTTATCTTGTATAAAACGATATGTATTTTTATCCCGCTCCTCTGTCATGTTGCCGTCTATTAAGACAAAAGGCTCCCATCCATATACCTTTTTATAGACTTTCATCATATTTCTAGCTCTCTGAGAAGGCGATAAAATAGGTCCAAGAATATTTTTTCCAGCCTGCTCTAAGTTCTCTTCTTTATGAAAGCGCACCTGCTTTAAAGGTGTATCCTTATCGTTGAATAAGAAGTCTACCATTACTAAAATGTTTTCAATATCAGCAAACATTGTGGTATCTTGACCTTCTAATTCTTTTAAATCATTAAAATCAAGTTTTCCTTTGATAAAATCTGTAGCGACCTCTTCCCATAAAGTATAATTATCGCTTATTTTCTTCCCTAAGAAAGCTACTTTTTCCTTAGCTAATGCTAAGTCGATATAACTTACCGTATAAGTATCTTGGGTCACTCCAACCATTCTTACGATGTCCCATGCATGTGTGAGACCGCCCTCCATAAAGCTTTCAAACACAGCTTCATAAGACTGTTTGTCCACTATATCATAGCCTATTTTTAGTGCCTCTTTCATTGCAGGTATGAGCTGTTTCTTCTGCTTATCCCACTGCTCCTGTGACCCACCAGTATACCTTAAATTGAAAAAATTATTTTCTAAAAACTGCTCTCTCTTTTCATCTGTAAGCTTCATATCTAAAAATAAGGATGGATTTTGAAATAATGCATTTGAACATATTGCTTTTCTACATAAGTCATCACTAAAAATATGACTTGCTACTTCTTCAATACTTTCTGTTTGTTTTTTCTTAAAGAAATTAAACACTTTTCTCCCTACCTTTGTTATTTTTTTT
>JBOFIT010000179.1:0-3060 GCA_051650305.1 Cellulosilyticaceae bacterium | reverse complement strand
CCAAAAAAGTCACTGGTTGTGACGATGTAAAAGGTGGTAATAAAAGCAATAATAACAAAAAGTATTTCCCATCTACTTTGTTTCTTCATCCCCTTGCCTCCTCTTGTTTAAAAAATACCGCTACTGCTAGCGGTTATTTTTTCTGAGTGTTTTTCGTTTGTTCAAATACATCATAAGCATCTACTATTTTTTGTACCAATGGATGTCTTACCACATCATTGCGGTCTAAATAAGAAAAACGAATACCTTCTACTTGTCCTAAGACACGTGTCGCTTCTTTTAAACCACTTTGCTTATCTGATGGTAAGTCTACTTGGGTCATATCCCCCGTAATGATTGCTTTACAATTAAATCCTAAACGTGTTAAAAACATCTTCATCTGCTGAGGTGTCGTATTTTGTGCTTCATCTAATACCACAAAAGCATTATTTAGCGTACGCCCTCTCATATAAGCTAACGGCGCAACCTCGATTACGCCCTTTTCCATATTCTTCTCAAATTGTTCTGCACCCATAATCTCAAACAACGCATCATAAAGCGGTCTTAAGTAAGGGTCTACCTTACTTTGAAGATCCCCAGGTAAAAACCCAAGCTTTTCGCCTGCTTCAATAGCTGGACGGGTCAGAATAATCTTACTTACTTCATTTTTACGTAAAGCATTCACTGCCATTGCCATGGCAAGGTAAGTCTTACCTGTACCCGCTGGCCCTATACCAAATACTATCATATTTTTTCGGATACTGTCTATATATTGTTTTTGTCCGATTGTCTTTGCCTTGATTGGTTTTCCAGCAAAGGTAAGGGCAATGACATCTTGGGTTGCTTTCTCGTATTCTTCTTCACGCTGTTTCCCTACCAACTCTAAGGTGTATGCCACCACTTGTTGGTCTATCACATCCCCTTTTTCTGCTACTTTTACAAGTTCTTTCACAACTTTTACTGCAAGTGTAATGTCTCTTTCTTGTCCTGAGATTTTAATGTCTTCACCTCTCACGACAAAATGGACATTTAACGCTTTCTCTATCAATTTAATATGATGATCGAACTGCCCAAAAAGTCCTGCCATATAACTTACTGGAACTTGTATTTTCTTTTCGCTTATGTGCATTACTCACCTACTCCTTCTGTCTCTCCTGATTCAGGTAACATGGTATTTTCATTTGTTAAAGGTTGTCTTATACTTACACTTTCTTCTACGATCACATTCAATTCTGCGAGCATCTGCCCATCTTCCTCAGTGTAGAGCATCTCCTGTTTAAGAATCACTGCGTCTTTTCCTAGCATACTTCTTAATTCATCATAAAGCGCACCTAAAAGTTGGTCTTTCGCTTCTTCTTCCGTCACCTCTTTATAAGTTGCCTTATAAGGTACTTTTTGTACTTTTTCAAAATAAAAAGGTAAAGGGAACATATCGGTTAGACGTAATTGGTTTGCTGTTACTAAAGTATCATAAGTCGTATACGCCTTCTTACTTGTATAAATAGGAATGACCGTTTCAAATAATTTTATACGATAAGAAGTAGCAACTTCATTTTCATATACTTTATGTATTTTGGTGAGGGGCATTGTGGCTTTAAGACTATAGCCTGTCTTCCCTTTAACCACACCTCTAGATTCTGTAAAATAAAGACTGCTCTGTTCATCTTGCAAAGGAATACTTCCACTAATCAGCACTTCACCTTTTTTAACAGTATCTCCTACTTTAACTTTTGGCATGCCTGTGTCCGCTACAATATAGGTAATGAGCGTATCACGTTTGGCTACTAAATCACAAGGTGCACCCTTCTCCTTAGTAGGTGGCTTGAGTACAGATTCAGATACTTGTACCACCATTTTGGTCCCTTCAAACTGAATCCCTACCCATACAATCTCTGGGTAAGCGTTCATCAGCACCTTCTCAGCTTGTCTAAGGTCTAGGCTCCCTTTTAACTTCCCTACGCCATACCCTTCTTTTGACAAAACTTGAATCACATCTGTGGTTTGTAAACGGTCATTTCCCGTTACATCTACAAGCCATACAAATGAGCATAGCGTATAAAGTCCTATGGCAAAAAGCAAACTGCCTATGCCAAAAAGCCATCGTTTACGATAGCGAAAAGAAAGGAAAGGTAATCCCTTCTTTTTCAAAATCTTCATCCGGCATCTACTTTTATGTGCATAAGGCTTCATGCGCTTGAATCCATCTATTGTTGTATGCATATACAACTTTCCATCTCTTTCTACAACTTTCCATAGAAAAATATGATTACTTACCACAAGTCTTATAAATTTATCTAACGTATAACCACTTACTTCTACTATAACATAGCCCCTTAAATAATACCATATTGATAATAACAAATTCCCCGCCCCCTAACGTGTAAAAGCGATTCCCGTAATCGCTCCTCTAATACACATGGATTCACTATTCATATGTTTAGCTTCCAATTTCTTTCCCTCTATCATAAGGGTCCCACACTGTGTTTTCAGACGAATGTGTTCTTCAGTATACGCCAGTATACTTATGAAATTTTCAATTTGTATTTCTTTATTGCCAAGTAGCGTGATGTAAGGCATGTCATAAAATGTTTCTTTCGGTAGGTCTAAGCCGTCTGTCACGCGATCTATTAAGGGCACCTTTATTTTTTTGATTTTATTTGCATTCGGTTTATTCTTCTTCATCGCATACTCCCCCTTCACGTCTATAGTATGCTTGTACCATCTGATGTATACCATTTTTTGTATAACAAAAAATCCTAGAAACAATAAAGTTTCTAGGATTTGTGTGTTCTTACTTAATCTGCTCTTTATAAACAATATTTTAGTATTGTTTATTTTTCTTACGCGCTGCTTCTGACTTCTTTTTACGTTTCACACTTGGCTTTTCGTAATGTTCTCTTTTACGAATTTCTTGCATGATACCTGCTTTAGCACAATTTCTTTTAAAGCGACGAAGAGCACTATCTAAAGATTCATTTTCGCGAACAGTAACCTCTGACATTTCTTTCCCTCCCTCCGGCTGCAGTGTCGTGCTTTATGCAATTTGTACGGAGAAAAGATTAAAGCACTATGATAAATTAT
>JBOFIT010000178.1:0-2594 GCA_051650305.1 Cellulosilyticaceae bacterium | reverse complement strand
CCTTATGCCAATATGTCTATGCTAGAGGAAGATTGTGGATACAAGCGTTTACTCCTTAGTAAGAATGGCATGAAAAGTTATGTGATACCGAGATGGTTTGTAAGTAGTATTGTGGCAGGTCTTGCTGTGATGGTGCCTGTACTTCTTCTAGCGGTCATATGTGGCGTGATGCAGCCTTACGACAATGTGGAATGGGTAATGGGTATTGTGGCGTTGAACTTTGGATTTGGTTTTTCTTATGGGAGCATTGCCTATGGGCTTACTTTCGTCAATCAGAAGCGTTATATACCTACGGTGGCACCACAAGTGATGTATCTGCTGTTTATTTATGCTTTTCCTTATTTAAGTCTAGAAAAGTATTATCCACCTCTTAGTTTCTCACCTTGGCTTATGGAAGGGTATGGCGACTTAAAGAGTATCATGATACAGTTTGTGGTACTTAATGTGCTAGCACTGCTACTAATTGTAGGAAATAAAATTTGGAGAACCATAGGAGATTCAGTATGAAAAGGATGATTAGCTACAATATATCGGAAAGTTTTAATCTGGTGAGATGGTGTATGGTGGTGATCGTATTTGCTTTTGTGGCCGTGGTGAGTGTGGCAAAGTATGTACAAATTGCAGATATGACAGAGTTGACTTTCTCATCATTAGAAGTGACGTATCTTATTTTGAATGATACCACAAGCTTGATGTACATTTATTTGCCACTTTATCTCTTTTTAATATGTGGGATTATGTTTGATGATAACTTTGGAAGTCTGGAAATTATCAAGTGTGGTACCAGAGGTAAGTGGGTATTTGGTAAGTTTATGACACTGATTTTTTATACAGTGATGTATTTTATCGTACTTTTTGGGATGAATTTTATGATGAGCCATCAAGTATTTCCTTATAGTAATGTATGGAGTTCTGACTTCTTGAAGGTACAGGTCATGATGGGCCAACAAGTTCAAAACTTTGTCTATCCACCACTAATGACCATTGGACTTTCCATATGTTCTGTATTTTTCTTATATATGTGTTCAGGAAGTATCAGTGTCTTTTTATCTTTGGTGACTAATAAAGAAGCGTATGCACTTTTCGGTTCACTTGTGGCAGGGCTCGGGATTAGTGCCATGTTTTTATTTGGCCTAAGCATTACAAAAGGGCTTAGTGTACAAGCTTTTGTGGCTCAAAATACCATACTAGTACTAGGTGTTTTGCTGATGAGTGTGCTGAGTATTTGGGTAACGCGTAAAAAAGATTTCCATTGTGAGAAAAGACAGTAAGGAGGTGGTCATATGTTAAGAAATATCATTAAATTAGGTGTATTAGGGATCGTTGCAGGATGTTCCATACAAGCGTCTAGTCATTATATGAATGAGATGGTGCTTGAACTAGAAAGAAGGCAACCGACTATTACAGATGTTATTATTAAGCAGCAAGTACAAGAAAGCTTAAAAGAAGCGGAAGCAGAGATAGAAAAGGTTCAAAAAGAACAAAATATCGTGATTCAGCAAGAAGAAGTGGCAGTCAAACCAGCAAAGCCACCGAAGGAAGAGAAGCCAAAAGAAGACGTGTCAAAAGAAGAGGTACCTACACCAGAGCAGGAAGTAGTACAGAATGAGGAGCCTGCAACGGGACAAGAAGGCGAAGGAGCTGGCAATCAGCTTACAAGTATTAACCTTGCAGCGTATAGTGAATTAACAGAAGCAGAGATGAATGAAGTGATCAATTACCTGATCGATCATTACTTCCTTTATGGCTATGAGTATTATAGTAGAGAAACAGACCCGGTACGTTTTGAACGCAAGAAGTTAGCCAGCGACATGGAAGATCCTATCATTCAAAGTATTAGTAAAATGCAAAATCTGATGGGGAGTTTAACCAGTCTGAAAGCAAGCGATATTAAGCCGATATTAGATGAAGCCGTCATGCTACGTGAGCAGTTTAAGACATCTTATAGTAACGTAGGGGCGAAGGGCAAAGAATTCCAAGACATTTATGACTCAGGCATGAAGTACTTCGAGACTTATATCTATGGTGTGACAAAAGCACATGAAACCTTCGTAACCATTGAGACAAGTACAAACAAAGCGTTGGTGCTACCGATGATGCTTAAGAGTATCAATCAAGATATCCTACCTGCCATTAGAGAAGTACTGAATCAGGGCTTTGCGATGAAGGAAAAAACGAATAAAATATACATAGAAGGTGTAGAAGGTGTGACCGTATTAACACCGGAGGATGTAGTGGCGATTATCAATGATCCAACCCGTGTACTTGGTCAAACAACAGACGAGGAGAGTGCGAAGGAAGAAGCGCCAAAAGAAGAGAAGACAGAAGAAAGTAGTGAACCAACGGTGGAGCAGCCAAAAGAGGACGTACAGCAGGAAGAAGATAAGTCAGAGGAAGCAGTACCACAAGAGCCAGTACAACCTTAAGAAAAAAGGATCCTACACCTTAAATACAGTAAAAGCGAGGGCATACAGGATGAAAATAGATTGTCATATACACATTACCCCTAAGTTTATCAGCGAAAATGTAGAAGCGATCAGCGAGAAAGAGCAGTACTTTGGCTGGTTATCCGCCTCACCACAAAATAAATTTGC
>JBOFIT010000177.1:0-8120 GCA_051650305.1 Cellulosilyticaceae bacterium | reverse complement strand
AAGGAAGAGATTGAAGAAGTACTAAAAGATGCGTACTATGCAGCGTCTTTTGTAGAGAATCCATACTATCCATTACCAAGTGGTAGCAAGGAAGAAAAGGTTCAAGGCACAGGGGATTTAAGCAAATACACTTTAGAGGAAAGTGCAAAGTACCTCGTAAAAGCCTTGTATGCTTATCCAGAGGAAAGCACTTGTTTTCTTAATTCAGCAGAGCTTTTTATCTATAAGACGGAGAATCACATCTTAAATAGTGAAGGCATTGATGTATGCTACGAACAGTTCAAAGTTTCTGGGGAAATGGTAGCACAGTGCACAGAGCCACAAGATGTAGAGACTTACAAAAGCTTTAGTTATGATGCCCTCGTACCAGAGGTTCTAACGAAGTTAGTCCAAGATACGTTAGAGCTTACCAAAGCAAGAAGTCAAGCAGTCACAGGACCTAAGCAAGGAAGTTATCCTGTCATTTTAGCAGGAGAGTATATTGGTACCTTATTATCCTACTACTTAGATCGAGCAGGTACCAATATGATTTATCCAAAGTACTCAAACTTTAAGGTAGGAGATCAAATTCAAGGTAAAGACGTGAAAGGTGATACTTTAAACATTAAGGTAAAAGCAGAAGCACCTTACAGTAATGAAGGGATTCCTATGGTGGACCGTGTGCTTGTAGATAAAGGGAAGTTGCAAGTGGTACATGGGCCAAGTCGTTTTGCACATTACTTAGAGGTAGAACCTACAGGGTATTATAGTAGCATCGTATTACCTGAAGGAGAAGTAGCATTAGAAGAACTTAAGCAAGGCGAATGCTTATATATCGTTAATTTCTCGGATTTCCAAATGGATGCTTTTACAGGAAACTTTGGAGGAGAGATTCGTTTGGCATTCTATAGTGACGGTGAAACCGTCATACCTGTGACAGGCGGTTCTTTATCAGGAAGCATTCAGGCTATCCAAGAGAACTTAAGCTTTGCAAAAGAAGTATACGTAGGAGAACACTATACAGGACCGAAGGCAGTACGTTTCGAAGGTGCAACGATTGCTGGATGTTAAAATGAAATGCCAAGATAGGGAATATCTTGGCATTTTTGAGTGTTGAAAACATGTAATTTTCATAGGAATATGTTAAAATAGGGGAAAAGTACGGAATAGAGAGAAGAAGGGATTGTTAATGAAAAATTACATTCAAAAACAAGACAAACATTTGGCAAAATTAAAAGAAGATGAGGCTTATATAGCGTATTTTATAGATTTTGCGGTAGAGAACTTGAGAGTCAATCTAGAAGAAACAAAAGCGGTTACTGAAGCGGCGTATAGGATTTGTCAGCAGTATCAGTATAAGTGGGGACAAAGAGAAATGCTTGTGTATCTAGGGTGGTGTGCCCATGATGCTGGCTTATATGAAGAAGCGATTATGCATTATATGCAAGCAAGAGCATTAATGGAAGATGCAAATGACTATGAGGGGCTTGGGAAAGTCTATAGTGCACTTGTGGTATGTTATATGGGTCAAGGGGCTATGAGAGAAGCGGTACGATGTGGTCAGAAAATCATTAAGATTATCGATCACATGAAGGATGAAAGTAGGATTGTGGCAGCACTTTTGAACACCAGTCTTATTTATTTTCAGATAGAAGCATGGCGAAAAGTAGAGGAACTTATTGATCGTATTTATGAGATGGATTATGAAATAAATACCCAGACACAGCTTTTTATCGACGTAGCCATGGCTAGTGTGTATGTAAAGACAGGACGAATAGAAGAAGCAGCAACCTGTGCCCAAAATAGCTTGAAGGTGATAAAAGAAAAGGAAATGACAGCACTTTTAAGCGAGGTATACCAAGTGTTCGGGGCGATTGCTACAAGTAAGCAAGCACATGAAGAAGCCTTGAAGTATTATGAAGAGGCAGCCGTTAATGCGAAAGAATACAATCAAACCTTAAGGGAAGGTGAATGTATCATAAGTATAGGCGAGTGCTTGTGCGAGATGGGAGCCGTTGAAAAAGGAAAAAAATATCTGGAAGAGGGGCTTGTAAAAGCAGAAGAACTTAAGAGTTCTTTATTGTTAAAAAAATGCCATCATAGTATGAGTGTACTCTATAAAAAAACAGAAGAGTGGGAAAAAGCATTTTATCATCTGGAGCAATACAGCGTGTACCACACTGATTTTATAACCATTCAAGAGAGTGAATACTATGAGCGTTTTGATGCAAGTCAAGAACTACACAAAGAAGATACTTATGAAAAGCTTTATAAACGTATGAATAGTATTATGAGTATTGCAAAAAAGCTGACTTCAAACCTCCATGTGGATAAGATTTTAGAAGTAATCAGTGAGGAATTACAATTAGTAGTAAGAGCAGATACGCTAGGGATTGCTATGTATGATGAAATCCACCACACACTCCGTTATAATTTATTCATCCATCAAGGGGAAAAAGTAGATTTTGGAGAAATCTCACTGGATTATGAAAAAAGCATAGGTGGCTACTGCATCAAAAAGAGAGAAGACGTATACATTCAAGATATACGAAATGAGCATCAGAAGTATATAGCGGACTATGAATACAGTAAGTATGGACAGGATGAAGTACGAGATGTAGATATTCCTAAAGCCCTTATTTATTGTCCACTTATCGTGGAAGAGCAAGTAATTGGTGTGCTTAGTTTACAAAGTACAGAAGCCTATGCTTATGGTATAGAAGACTTCAATATGTGTAAAATACTGGCGTCCTATATCGCTATTGCACTGTATAATGCGAAGATCTTTCAAAAGGTGGAGTATCTGGCACACTACGACAGTTTGACAGCTGCATTAAATAGGGAAGCCATACTAGAAAAGGGGCAGCTCTGGTATGAAACGATGAAGGATGAAGGTGCACCTTTTAGTATTTGTATGGTGGATATGGACCACTTTAAACATATTAATGATACGTATGGTCATGTGGTAGGGGACAGAGTATTAAAGCAAGCCATCACATGTATTAAAGGTGAATTATTAGAAGATTGCTTTGTTGGAAGATATGGTGGAGAAGAATTCTTGATTATTATGCCAAGATTAGCTTACCAAGAAGCGATTGCTTTTAGTGAGCGACTAAGACAATGTATCGCAAAAGAGCCGTGTAAACTAGAAGATGGCAGAAGTGTATTAATCACTGCAAGCTTTGGTGTTTATAGTTGTGAAGGCTACGAAGGAGACTTTGACAAAATCATTAGCCAAGCGGACCATACACTTTATGAAGCTAAAGATGGTGGACGAAACTGTGTAAAAGGAAGAAAGGACTGAAAACATGAAGGAACAACTACAAGCAATGATTCGAGAAAGTAAGCGCATCGTCTTCTTCGGAGGAGCTGGTGTGAGTACAGAAAGCGGTATCCCTGATTTTAGAAGTGAAAAAGGCATTTATGAGACGGTGAAAAATTATGGATGCCCACCTGAGCAGATTTTAAGTCATACTTTCTTTAAGAAGCATCCAGAAACTTTTTATGACTTCTATAAAAAAGTGATGATTTATGAAGATGCCAGCCCTAATCGTGCCCATAAAGCTTTGGCAAAATTAGAGAAAGCAGGTAAGCTTTTAGGAATTGTGACACAAAACATAGATGGACTGCATCAACTAGCAGGCAATGAGAAAGTCTATGAATTACATGGAAGTGTACATCGTAACCGATGTATGAAATGTGGTGAGAAGCACAGTCTTCAATATGTGATGGCAAGTGAAGGTGTACCTAAGTGTGAGAAGTGCGGTCACACTGTGAAGCCAGAGGTCGTGCTTTATGAAGAGCCGTTAGATGATGAAACGATGCAAGGTGCCCTCGAAGTGATTCAAGAGGCGGATATGCTCATTGTAGGTGGAACTTCACTTGCGGTGTATCCAGCAGCAGGATTTTTGCAATACTATACAGGAGATAAGCTAGTGCTTATCAACAAAAGTGAGACGCCTTATGACCGAAAGGCAGATTTGGTCATACATGAAAGTATAGGTGACGTGTTAGGATACTTATTAGAAGAAGAGGCATAAGGAGATTATATGAAATTTATATCATGGAATGTCAACGGCTTAAGAGCTGTTGTGAAGAAGAATTTTTATGAGTTTTTCAAAGAAGTAGATGCGGATGTTTTTTGTCTTCAAGAGACAAAACTGCAAGAAGGGCAGATAGAAATGGACTTGCCTGGGTATTATCAGTACTTTAACTATGCAGAGAAGAAAGGCTACTCAGGGACAGCTATTTTTACAAAAAAAGAGCCACTTAGTGTGAAGCTTGGCCTTGGTATACCTGAATTCGATACAGAAGGTCGTGTCATTACACTGGAATACGAAGGGTACTATATGGTGACAGTTTATACACCAAATGCCCAAAATGAATTGGCACGTCTTGAATTTAGAATGGCGTGGGATGACGCGTTTAGGACTTACTTAAATGAGCTAGACAGCATCAAGCCAGTGGTGATATGTGGTGACTTAAATGTAGCTCATGAAGAAATAGACCTTAAAAATCCTAAGCCTAATAGAGGTTCAGCAGGCTTCTCAGATGAAGAGCGAGAAAAGTTCGGTATGCTTTTAGCAAGTGGACTTACGGATACGTATCGTCATATGAATCCAGAGAAGACAGGAGCCTATACGTGGTGGTCTTATCGCTTTAATGCCAGAAAAAACAATGCAGGGTGGCGTATCGACTACTTCTGTGTATCCAATAGACTTGTAGAAGCGCTTGAGGATGCGATGATTTATAGTGAGATAGAAGGCTCAGACCACTGTCCGGTAGGTATTGAACTGAAGGTTGAGTAGCTACAAAAATCTGATGTGGATGAGTTGAATGCACAAAAAGCTCTTACGTTTACGTGGTAAACGTAAGAGCTTTTTTATTAGTGTTGACAACATAAATAGGGGGTATATACTAAAAGTAAGATAAATACTAGAGAGTGCAGGAGGCTTATATAGATGAAGATACTCGTATTAGGTGGGACACGATTTTTTGGTAAGCGTGCAGTAGAAGAGATGTTAGTAAAGGGGTATGATGTGACCATTGCCACAAGAGGTCTGGCACAAGATGATTTTGGGAAGAAGGTTAGAAGGATCATCGTGGATCGTACCAGTGCAGAAGATTTAAAGCAGAAACTAAAAGGACAAGCGTATGATGTGGTATTTGATAATATTTGTTTTACCTCTACAGATGTAAAAAATCTGATGGATGCGATGGAGGGAAGAATAGGAAGATACATTGTAACCTCTTCATTAGCAGTTTATGAAAGAGGGCTAGGTCAGAGAGAGGAAGCTTTTGATCCGAATAGTTATCCTATCCATTATCCAGCAAAGGGAGAAGTGGGCTATGCAGAGGGTAAACGTCTTGTAGAAGCAGTGTGTTATCAAGTGTATAAGCATATACCAACCGTTGCAGTAAGATTTCCAGTTGTTATAGGGGCACATGACTATACTAGACGCTTGCATTTTTATAGTGAGCATATAAAAGAAGGAAAAGCTTTTGCAGCTACAGGGTGGGATGAGCCTATGAGCTTTATCACAGAAGATGAGGCGGCACATTTCTTGGTAGCACTGGTAACCTCAGCATTTGAAGGACCTATTAATGCAGCCAGCGAAGGTGAAATAACAGTACAGCAAATCATCACAATGATAGAAGAAACAGCGGGAAAAAAAGCATACATAGACAATGGGTGTGAAGATAAGGGGTCTTACAGTAGTTTTGGGAATATAAGTCTAGATATAACACAAGGGAAGAAACTCTATGGATATTTCATAGATGTAGAGAAGGCTTTTGAGGAAGTTATCAAACAAATTCTATGAAGTTACAGACGAAATATTGAACAATAGTTTATATATGTGTTAGGGTGTTGTTATACTTCGATATTATGGTAATATAAGGGGAGTACATAGGATAAGTAAGTGATCGGAGGCACAAAATGAAATATATTGATTTAACACTACAAGTAGGTAAAACCAATAAAATATATAAATGGGCAGAAATTCAATTAAAAAAAGAAATGGTCATGGGGCATGTAGGAACCCATATAGATGTCTATGAGAAAAAACGCATTCCTCTAGAGTATATGCAGCGTAGAGGTGTAGTGTTTGATGTAAGTCACATTAAAGATAGAGAAATTACAAGTGATGATGTGGACTTAGATTACATTAAAAAAGGAGACTTTATCCTTTTTAGAACGGGAGCTATCGAGAAGTATCCTTATGGAAGTGGCCTGTATTTTTCAGGGAGTCCAGTACTTTCATGGGAGCTTATACATGCACTCATCGATGAACGTATAAGTTTTATAGGTATGGATGCACCTGATCTTCGTAAGGGACCAGAGCATATAGAAGCAGATAAACTATGTGAAAAGAATGGTATATACGTTGTAGAGAACCTGATGAATCTTAATCAAATTAATCCAGAAGAAGTATGTAAAGTACTCACTATGTGGCATGAAGATACAGAAGCTACAGGCCTTAGATGCCGTGTAGTAGCTACACAGCCTTAAAGAGAAAAATAGGTACATGAAGTGCCTATTTTTTTATGGAATTGATGAAAAAACGTATAAAATATGCTACACTACATAATGAGAGAAAATGAACACATGGGAGTAGACGAATGAAAATATTATTTGTAACAGCAGATTGGATGAAATACTACGTAGGTGAAGGCGATGAGGAGAAAGTAGTGCCTCTTTGTGGCTATAACTATCAATATATGAATGGCAAGTATTATGGTTATGCAGAATGTCTTGAAGGATTGGACATCACGGCATTTGAAGGCGCATCCGCACAAGATACAGAAGTGAATGATGTGCTCGTTGTATGGCTTGCAAAAAACAGAGATGGCGATAAATGCGTCATCGGATGGTATAAAAATGCGACGGTATACCGAGAGACAAAGAAAGAGCTTACACTAGATAGTGAACGTTATGAGATGATTTATCGTATCACGGCACCAGCTAAAGATGCATTACTTCTACCGGTAGAAGAGCGTCGTTATGCAGTGAATCATATAGAAGCAGATGTACACATCGAGCAAGGTGGACTTGTAGGTGGACAAGTCATGACTTATATCCACCAATACCAAGGCGACCATATGAATCTTGTGTTAACAAAAGAAGAGATTCAGAAAGCGATGACCATTAATCTGAACTACGAGCAGTATTTTTATAAAGCAGATGAGTTTTTAGCGAGAGATTCTTATGCGAAAGCGATGAAGTGCTTCAATAAAGCCATTCAAGAAGAGCCAATGGAGACTTTAGGTTATGAGTGTAAAGGAAGTGTTTTATTAAGTCTTAAAATGTATGATGAAGCGATAGAAGCTTATGAAGCAGTCGTTGAACGCGATGAGGATAATGACTTAGCGTATTATTGCTTAGGTTTACTACACGGTCTGAAAAAACAATACGACAAAGCACTCACCTACATTGACCAATACCTAGTGAGACGCCCAGGAGATACCAATGCATTGGCAGAGAGAGGGCTTATATATATCGAACTTGGTGAAAGAGAAAGAGGACTTCAAGAAGTAGAGCGTGCATTAAAAGAAGACCCTTCTAACGAAATGATTCAAAAAATGAAAAATATTTTAAACTAATGAAAAGCAGGAGCAACCTTCAATGAAAGGTTACTCCTGCTTTTTTTGCATCTGAGCAGAAGGGATGAGAAGACATCTGGTGGAACGATTGCCACTTAAATCCATAGCACGTAGATAGATTTTCTCACAATCAGTAGGAACAGTAAAAGTGATGGTATCCTCAGAAGGTTCTAGATAAAAAGGATAGTAATTCAAATCATTAAAAGAATAAGAGAGCGAAAGTGGTGAGGGAAGAGCTTCATAATCTCGGTAAACGATATTTACGACATAACTGTAAGGAATCATCAAATCATCGAGTGTAACAGAAAGATTGTAGCCATCATCTGACTCTTTAAAATGTATGGACTTAAAGAATGGAGCGGTGTTATCAATCATTAAAATCACATCTTCTAAGGTTGTATGGAGTGAACCGGTGGAAGTCGTGCAAATGATTTCGTAGAGACCATCAGGAAGTAAGCTGCCATCTAAAGCATAGCCGTTCCAGCCAAGTTCATTGATGCCTGAAGGCAGTGCCTTAGCAGAAAAGAGCTCATAGCGTT
>JBOFIT010000176.1:0-4762 GCA_051650305.1 Cellulosilyticaceae bacterium | reverse complement strand
TATTTTGCTAGGGGACATGCATACATTGGATTTATAAAGTAATGAATTAAGAAAATCTTAATGTTTTCTTTAGGCGGTTTTAAAGTTCCATTGTTAAAATGAGTTTATCAAATATAAATTAAATGATTTTAGGGAGGAATAACAATGGGGAAATTATCAGTTTCACAATCTTATTTATTATGTACTTTAAACGAAAAAGGAAAGTTACCAGCACTTCGACCAGAAGCAGCAGTATGTTTAGTTGCAGGAGGGATCATGGATTTAGTCTTTGGTGGGAGTATTGCACTTAATAATAAAAAGGTAAGCATCATAGGGGAACTATCAGAAGAGCAACAATACTTAAAGTCTTTATATGAAAGTGTAAAAAAAGCCAAGGGTATGGCAGTGCAGAATCTGGCTTCTGAATATACATTATCCCTTAGTGATAAAAAGTTTACAGGATTATTAGAAGATGTAGGAAGAACGTTAGTGGAGGCACAATGTGCAACCCTTGAAAAAGGTGGGTTATTTGGCAAAGCGACTTTATTTGTACCTAATGTGGAGCAAGTAAATCATATCACGCAACAGATGAGAACAGAGATGGGTGAAAATGGCCAAACATCAGAAGAGATAATGCTTCTCGTTACGCTTTTAGAGAAAAGTGGTCAATTAAAGCAGTTGGTTTCTAAAGATGAACGCAAACAGTTGAAAAAGTGTATCAAAGAAATGAAAGAAAATCCAGCTAATCAAGTTGTAAAAGAAATGGTGGATTATACGATAGCAATGCTAGCAATCATTGCTTCTTAAGAATGATGGTTATTACACAGTGCGTGTAATAGCCATTTTTTATTTGGTGTTATTTTGTCACAGTGTATGCATACATTAGAAGTGACCAACCTCATATAGGAGGCAAGCTATGAATCAAAGTATTGATATCTGTATTAGTTTTGATACCACAGGCTCGATGTATCCATGTCTTACACAAGTGAGAAATAAAGTAAGCCAGATGGTGACGAAGCTTTTTACAGACTTACCTGACTTAAGAATAGCCATTATAGCACATGGAGATTACTGTGATGAAAAGACGACTTATGTACTGAAGAAGATGGATTTTACCACCAATGAAAGAATGCTTGTAGATTTTGTAAAAAGCGTCGAAGCGACATTTGGTGGCGATGCACCAGAGTGTTATGAGTTAGTACTACGTACAGCTAGAGAACTTAATTGGTGTAATGACGAGAAACTAGAGGAAAATGAAAGACGACAAAAAGTACTTATTATGATTGGGGATGATGTACCGCATGGACCTACTTATAAGGAAAATACCCTACATATCAATTGGAGAGAAGAGCTTCAGGAGCTTACAGGCAAAGGTGTAAATGTGTACGGCGTCCATGCTATGCCGGGGATTCGTAAACACTCCAAACAGTTTTATGAGGAGATAGCAAGTCTTACAGGTGGATTCTATTTAACCCTAGACCAATTCGCAAATTTACCAGATATCATCATGGCGATCTGCTACAAGCAAGGTAGCAATGAGCAGTTAGAAGCTTATGCCGATAACTTAAAGCAGGCAGGAAAATTGAACTATAACGTTAGAAGTGCTATTAGTACGATGCTGAATAAAAAGGTAGAGGCCTATGCCAATGGAGATGGACTTGTACCAGTATCTGAAGGACGTTTCCAAGGCATGATGGTAGAGGAGACGTGTAGCATTAAAGAGTTCGTACTGAGTCAAGGCGTTACCTTCAAGACGGGTAGAGGCTTCTATGAACTTACCAAACGAGAGAAGGTAGCTTCCTATAAGGAGATTATTCTTTATGAGAAAGAAACAGGGAAGCTTTTCAATGGTCCTCAAGTAAGAGAGATGCTAGGACTCTATCCTGAAACAGAGAAAAAAGACCATATTAAAGAAAATATTAAGCCAGTCGTTTTCGATAAATATAAGGTCTTTATCCAGTCTACTTCTTATAATAGAAAGCTTATGCCAAATACTATGCTTCTCTACGAAGTTACGGATTAAAAATGATTGAAAATTTTAAACTAGAGTGATAATATACGGATATATACAAGAATAATAAACTTTATCTTAAAAGTGATAAGGGGGGGATAAGCATGGATGTATCGATTATTATATTTATCGTAGTAAGTTTAGGTGCATTAATCTTAGGATTTTTATTAGAAGGAGGCCATTTTTTGGCTCTTTTTATAGGGACGGCGGCACTTATTGTATTTGGAGGGACCATCGGAGCAGTAGGCTTATCCTTCCCTATGGAAGAACTTAAGAGGTTACCTAAAGTGCTGGGAGTTTTGTTTAAATACAAGCCAGTAGACCCTACAAGTTTAGTGTCACAAATGTTTGAATATGCAACAGTGGCAAGAAAAGAAGGGCTTTTAGCTTTAGAAAAGCATGCCACAACCACGAAGGAAGAAGAGAGATTTCTCGCTAAAGGCTTGGCTTTTGTAGTAGATGGTGTAGAAAATGAAGTCATTCGAAAAACTTTAGAAACAGATGCAGAAAATATAACGGAGCGACATGAGACCGCTATCAGCATCTTTGAAGCAGCAGGAGGTTACTCACCTACAATGGGGATTATCGGAACGGTTATGGGACTTGTCCATGTATTAGGGAATCTTGAAGACCCCTCATCGCTAGGGCCTAAAATAGCCGTAGCCTTCATTGCTACTTTATATGGTGTAGGGACAGCCAACCTTCTATGGCTACCTATTGCCAATCGTCTTAAGGTTATTAATGAGAAGGAACTACGCCGCAATCAAATGGTGATAGAAGGCATTAGCTCGTTGCAGCAAGGGAAAAATCCAAAGTTAGTTGTGGCAGATATGTGCTCTTTTCTAAATCCGATAGAGCGAGAAAAAGCACTTCAGGCCGTAAATTTAGGTGAGAGTCATGAAAAAGAAAGGTAAAGTAAAAAAAGAAAATAGCGAACGATGGCTTCTTACTTACTCAGACCTTATCACTTTATTGATGATTTTCTTCGTGGTGATGTATGCCATGAGTAATGTAGACCAACAAAAATACAGTCAGTTAGCCAATTCTTTAGGTGGTGTTTTTTCGAATACCCCCTACGTTATAGGCGAAGGGACAGGAAATGGTTTAGTCCCTCAGGAAAATGATGAGCCAGGACAGGAACCAATAAATACGCAGACAACAGAAGAAAAGGTACAACAACAAATCGAGCAGTATCTAGAGGATAATCAACTGCAAGATAAAGTGAAGATGACCGTTCAGCCACGTGGGCTTGTACTAAGCTTACAAGAAAATGCTTTTTTTGAAAGCGGTAAGGCAGATATATTAGACAAGTATGAGAAGAACATATTGGAAATAACCGATATCTTAAAGCAACTGGACAATGATTTGATTGTAGAGGGACATACGGATAACCAAGCCATTCATAATAGTTTGTTTGAATCCAACTGGGAATTAGCCGCTATGCGCGCCATTAATGTCATTGATCTAATGGTAGCAAAAGGGGGCATCGCACCAGAGAAGATGTCAGCCACTTCTTATGGCGAGTATAGACCTGTGGCGTCTAATGATACAGAAGAAGGTAGAGCAAAAAATAGACGGATTGATATCGTGGTACTTAACAGTGCATTTTATAAGAAATAGAAAGTCCTTTTGTGTAAAAGGGACTTTTTTATTTTGTGAGAGTACAATAAAATATAAAAATAATGAAAAAAATGTAGTAATCCATGTGTCTATATAAGTATAAGGCTTAAAAAGGAGGCGACTATGGAGGAGAAAGATATATTAGAAGGCTTACGTGCTAGCCAGGTAGCTAGTTATGAAAAGTTGATCGATACGTATGGGCGTTATGTCAGTGCAGTGGTCTGTAAAGTGGGAAGTGGCCAACTAACGCGAGAAGATATAGAGGAAATCAGTGCGGATGTATTTATCAAACTATGGGAAGGAAGAGAGGGACTTTGTATTAAGGAAGGTTACTTGAAAGCCTACATAGGGAGAATGGCAAGAAATAAGACCCTTAATGCACTTAGAAGTAAACACTTGGGAAGTTGCGTGCCTTTAGAAGAGGATACCATCACCTACATGACACCAGAAGAAGAGCTAACGACCAAAGAGGAGGAGCAGCTTATTTCTGAAGTGATAGGAGAACTTCCAGAGCCAGATAGAGAAATCTTTATTAGAAGGTATTTCTATATGGAGAAGCTTGGGGACATTGCAGCGAAGATTGGGTTACCCATAGGAACGATAGGGACAAAGCTTGCGAGAGGAAAGAAAAAATTAGAGATAAAGCTTAAGGAAAGGGGTGTAGCATATGAGTAAAAAAGTATCAGAACTTATGGAGCATTTAGATGAGGAATGGTTAGTAGATATAGAAATCAATGAAGAAAATGAAGAGGATGTGTCCTTAGATGCCATAAAAGCAAAGGCTATGAAGGGAATAGGTGTTACATCCCTAGAAATGCAAAAGAAGAAGAGCATCAAAGGGAAAAAGAGAAGGTGGCTTCTTCCATTAGTAGCAGCCCTTACAGTGATAGGAATGAGTGCGGTAGCTATCAGTAGCAATGAGCAGTTTAGACAATTCTTCGGTGAAAGTTTTCCGCTTATCGAAGACCAAGTACAAAATGTAAATGTCTCACAGACAAAGGATGGCATAACTTTTGCAGTAGAAGGGGCAGTCATCGATGAAAAAGCAGGGATGGTTATCGTCAGCGCAGAGAAACTAGATGGTACTGCTTTTGATAAAGATGCTACCTTTTACTTTACCCAGATAGATATGGAGAAGCCAGGAGGATTGGG
>JBOFIT010000175.1:0-11263 GCA_051650305.1 Cellulosilyticaceae bacterium | reverse complement strand
GTGGTTCCTAATGTGTAAATAGGGATATCAAGGGTATTAATGATTTGTGTTTCTTGACAACTATAGGAATGACCATTACCTATTATGTCGCTTTCTAATTCTTCGCTTAGAGTATTCCAAGTACCAAGGTCATTCCATTTGCCACTATACGGAATCATAAGAATATCGGATGTTTTTTCTACTACAGCAAAGTCGAAGCTTATTTTAGGGAGTTTATCGTAGATTGCTAATAACTCCGTATAAGATAAAGGTAAATGATTAGCTTTTAAGTGATCGAGTAAAAACTTCAGTTTGAAACCAAAGACTCCAGCATTCCAAAAGGCACCGTCATTAATGAGCTTTTCTGCTACAGAAAGAGGTGGTTTTTCAATGAATTGTTTTACTTGATAACATGATAAGGGTATAGAATTCATATTAGGTATTTTGGGAAGAATATAGCCGAATTTTTCCGAGGCACAGGACGGCGTGATACCTATGAGGCCTAGGGAGAAGGTAGAGTCTCGTAGATGGGAAGCCAGGACATCTAGTTGAGTAAAGAAACTTGAATCGACATAGGTATCTACGGGCATAACGATGATTATTTCATTGGGATTCATATTTTTTTGAGAAAGCAAGTAAAGTGTACTAAGTAGAATCGCAGGATAAGTATCACGAGAACTAGGTTCTAAACTAAGAGGTATAGAAGAACCAAGTTGGTCATAGACAAGAGAAGCTTGAGGCTGCGAGGTAGAGATAATAGCCCGAGAGGATAGATCAGTTAGAGAGAGCTGATGCCATATGCGTTGTAACATAGAGATTTTAGTTGAAGTACCATCAAGAGGTGGAAGTAATTGAAGAAATTGCTTTGGTAAGGATGGTGTGGAGAGAGGCCATAGGCGATAGCCAGAGCCACCAGACAATAGAATAATATGCATAGAAAGCTCCTTATAAAAAGCATCTTTATACTATACGAAATAAAAAACTAGAATATGTATAACTATTAGTAGGACAATTCACATTTTCAAAAAACGTCATTCAATTTCTCTTTTACATAATATAAACTAAAGACATATACTTATATGTTATCTTAGGAGGATTTGAAATGAAAAAATTATCTAAAGTAATCGCATTTGCAATGGCTACTATGGCATTTTCAACTACACTTTTTGCAGCAGAAGCTGTTGATACAAGAATTGTAAACGTACAACCAACAAAAGGTATCGTGAATGTACAGCCAACAAAAATCGTAAACGTACAACCAACAAAAGGTATCGTGAATGTACAGCCAACAAAAATCGTAAATGTACAACCAACAAGAGGTATCGTAAACATTCAACCAACCAAATAACTATAAACAGGCTACGATTCATTCGTAGCTTTTTTTATTTGTTGTAAGTGGTTATAAAAACTACTTGTAATCATAAAGATAATGATATATAATTGTGTTAAATAAATAGAGTTTATAGAAAAGGGTGAATTTATGAATAACCAAAAAGTCGCAATACTTGTAGATAGCTGTATCGATATACCTGAGCATGTACGTGAACAATATGGTATGTATCTTATACCTCTTAAGATTCTTTATAAAGACAGAGAGTATTCTGATGGCATTGATATTAGTGCAGAGGAAGTCTATACACGATTAAAAGATGAGATACCTACGACATCGTTGCCGGGAGCTCCAGAGATTACAGATATATTTGATCGTATAAAGGCAGATGGCTATGAAAAGGTGCTAGCGATTACGCTTTCAAGTGGACTTAGTGGTACGTTTAATCTTGTGACTTTATTAGCTAAAGAATATGAAGGCTTACAAATAGAAGTAATTGATACGAAGAACATAGCAATAGCAGCTGGATTTAATGCCATTCAAGCAGCAAGATACTTAGAAGCAGGTATGAACTTTGAAGAAGTAAGAGATAAAGTGGTAGCAGACATTTATAAGTCTAAAGTATTTTTCTGTGTGGATACACTTGAATACTTACAAAAAGGTGGTCGTATAGGACTTGTGGCATCTGTACTAGGAACAGCACTTAACCTAAAGCCTATCATCTCATGTAATGAAGAGGGGATTTATTATAATGTAGCGAAGATTAGGGGAAGAAAGCAGTCTATCCAGAAGGTTGTCGACTTAGCAGTGCAGTATGCCGCTACAGGTAAGAAATATAATGTAGCATTAGCACATGGTGCAGCGGCAGAAGAAGCACAGGCTATCAAAGACAAATTACTAGAAGCACTACCAGGGTGTGATATTTTCTTAGAGGGTCAGATAAGTCCAGTACTAGGTGTACACACAGGGCCAGGACTTATAGGAGTAGCTATCCAACAAATTGATTAATAGAGAGAGGAACTGTATGAAAAGCAGTTCCTCTTTTTTTAGATGCTATAATAAAAGATAGCTTTTAAAGAAGAGTTATGATAAACTACTATAAAATTTCAATCCATGGAGGAATGACAACAATGAATGCTTTTGAAAAATTACAAAGATGCTTAGCATCAGTACGTGAAAAGACAGATTTTGTACCAGAGGTAGCACTTGTCTTAGGATCAGGATTAGGTGATTATGGTTCACAAATAGAAGTAGAAACGACTATTGATTACCATACAATTGAAGGATTCCCTGTATCGACAGTACATGGACATAAGGGAAGATTCATCTTTGGAACAATCGGCAATGTAAAAGTGGTTGTGATGCAAGGGCGTGTACATTACTATGAAGGTTATGAGATGGAAGATGTGGTACTACCAACAAGACTTATGGGTATGATGGGTGCAAAGGTGCTTATGCTAACCAATGCAGCAGGTGGCGTGAATTATACATATAAAGCGGGAGACTTCATGCTTATCCGAGACCATATTGCAACTTTCGTACCATCACCACTTAGAGGACAAAATATAGATGAACTCGGAACGAGATTCCCTGATATGAGTACTGTTTATGATGATGCATTATGCGATTGTATTCGTAGTGTGGCAGCGAAGAATGGTATCCATATTCAAGAAGGTGTGTATGCACAATTTAGTGGACCACAGTTTGAGACACCAACAGAAGTAAGAATGTGTCGTATGCTTGGTGGTGATGCAGTAGGAATGAGCACAGCTTGTGAAGCTATAGCAGCCAATCATATGGGAATGCGTGTGTGTGGTATTTCTTGTATCTCAAACCTTGCAGCAGGTATGACAGCTAATCCTCTTACACATGAAGAAGTAAGCGAAACTGCAGAACGTGTATCAGGTCAGTTTACAACACTTATTACTGAATCTATCAAAGCAATTAAAGCAATTTAAAAAACCGAACATTTATTTAAAAAAAATTAAAAATGTACATTGAAATTATATTCTCTTGATGTTATAATAAAGTCGTACTTTAAAGATAAAAAAAACAAAAACATACGGCTTTTTAAATATAGGGGGATAATTTGATGAAAAAACTTATGAAAAAGTTAGCTGCTATGACAGCTCTTACATTAATGATGGCAACAGTTGGATGTGGTTCACAACCAGAAACAAAGCCAGAAGTAAAACCTGAGACTTCTACAGAAGCACCAGATGCTACAAACGAAGAAGGTATGAAGATTGTAATCGTTACAAGTCCATCAGGTGTTGATGATGGAAACTTCAATGAGAATAACTACAATGGTATTTTAGAATTTATCGCAAACAACCCAACAGCGACTGTAAAGACAGTACAAGAGCAAGATATGGCAAACTCTGTACCTGCTGTTGCAGATGTTGTAGCTGATTACGATGTTATCGTAACACCAGGGTTCCAATTTGGTCCAGTAGGAGCAATTGCAGAAGAAAATCCAGACAAGAAGTTCATTCTTGTAGATAGCTACCCATCAGATGCAAATGGTCAGGAAATCGTTGTTGATAATATGTACGCAATGCAATTCGCAGAGCAAGAAAGTGGATTCTTCGCTGGGATTGCAGCAGCTAAGGAAACAAAGACAGGTAAAGTAGCAGTAGTAAATGGTGTAGCTTACCCATCTAATGTTAACTACCAATACGGTTTTGAAGCTGGTGTAAACTACGCTAATGCAAAACTTGGCACAAAAGCAGAAATCGTTGAGATTGCTTCATATGCTGGTACAGACGTAACAAACACTAACGTTGGTGGTAACTACGTAGGAGACTTCAGTGATCCAGCTACAGGTAAAGTAGTAGCATCTGCTCTTATCGCAGAAGGCGTAGATATCATGTTCGTAGCTGCGGGTGGTTCAGGTAGTGGTGTATTTACAGCTGCTAAAGAAGCTACAGGCGTAAAAGTAATCGGTTGTGACGTTGACCAATTTGAAGATGGTGTAAATGGATCAGATAATATCGTTCTTACATCAGCACTTAAAAACATGGCACTTAACGTAAACCGTCAGCTTACAGCTATCGTAGATGGTACATTCGCAGGTGGAAACAACTTACTTAAAGCTGACACAGATTCTACAGGTCTTGTAGTAGAAGCAGGTCGTCACCAAATGGCAGACGAAACAGTGACAGCTGTTGAAGAAGTTTATGGTTTAGTTAAAGATGGTACAATCGTACCTCCATCAAACTTCAGTGGTACAACACCAGAAGATTTCCCAGGCTTAAAATAATAAGGGATGAAATAGAAGACTGCATTGCTAACAAAGAGTGCAGTCTTTTTTGCAGTATATGAGAAAATAAAGCTAAAGAGCAAAAGGAGAACTGAGTATGAGTGAGTATATCGTTGAGATGCGACATATAACAAAAAGATTCCCAGGAATCGTTGCGAATAATGATGTTTCTTTAGGAATCAAAAAAGGTGAAATCTATGCACTATTAGGCGAAAATGGAGCAGGAAAATCAACGCTTATGAGTATGCTTTTTGGTATGTATGAGCCAGACGAAGGTGAGATTTATATTCGAGGTGAGAAGGTGGAGCTCGCATCTCCTTCAGAAGCAACGAAGCTTAATATAGGAATGGTTCATCAGCACTTTAAACTCGTACAAAATTATACGATTACAGAAAATATCGTACTAGGGGAAGAACCAATCAAGAAACTTTTCGGTGTGATACCATGGGTAGATATCAAGTCTGCGGATAAGAAAATAGCAGAGCTTTCAAAGCGTTATGGCTTAGAAGTGGACCCTACACAGAAGATTGAAGATATCAATGTATCCATTCAACAACGTGTAGAGATTCTAAAGATGCTTTATAGAGAAGCAGAAATTCTTATTTTCGATGAGCCTACAGCAGTTCTTACACCACAAGAAATAGAGTTCTTATTAGAAATCATCAAGGAATTACGTGCAGCAGGAAAGACAATCATTCTGATTACACATAAGCTTGAGGAAATCAAGAAAGTAGCAGACCGTTGTGCTATTCTTTGCCGTGGAGAACTTGTAGATGTACTTGATGTGAAGACCACATCCACAAAAGAAATGGCTGCCTTAATGGTAGGAAGAGAGATTAGCTTTACGACAGATAAAGTAGCTGCAAACTTTGGAGAAGAAGTACTTCAAATTTCAAACCTTACAGTGAAAAATCAAGATAACTTCCCAGTAGTTAAAGATGTGTCTTTCACCATAAGAAAAGGTGAAATCTTTGCAATTGCAGGGGTATCAGGTAATGGACAAGTAGAGATAGCAGATGCTATCGCAGGTCTTGTAAAAGCTTCTAGTGGGACAATCCTCCTTAATGGTAAGGACATCACCCATGAGAAGATTCGTACACGTACAAAAGACGGTATTGCTTATATACCAGAGGATAGACATCAGACAGGTTTAGTACTTGATTTTAGCGTTGCTGAAAATATTGTCCTTAAAAATTACTTTGAAGCACCGTATTGTAACAAAGGAATACTTAATAAAGAAGCGTTCACTACATATGCAGATAAGCTAATAGAAACATACGATATTAGAAGTGGCCAAGGTGCGAAGACAGTGGTACGTTCCATGTCGGGGGGTAATCAGCAGAAAGCGATTATTGCACGTGAAATCGAAGAAGGCTCAGACCTTATGATTTTCGTACAGCCAACACGTGGACTAGATATCGGGGCTATCGAAAATATCCATAATCAAATCTTAGAGCAGCGAGATAAAGGACATGCCATTCTTCTTATTTCACTAGAGTTAGAAGAAGTCATGAACTTAGCAGACACTATTGGGGTTATATACAATGGCGAATTATTAAAAATAGCACCAGCAGATACACTAGATAGCAATACAGTTGGTGAGTACATGATGGGGGTGGCAGCTAGATGAAAAAGCTAAAAGAAGGTTTCCTCAAAGTTTTTGGGAACGAGAAATATCAAAGTATTACGATACCGCTTTTTGCAATTTTTCTTAGTTTGATTGTGGCATCAGTGGTTATTATGATGGTAGGCAAAGACCCTATCGAATCTTTCTTAAGTTTACTTAAAGGTTCTGGAATGCTTCCAAAAGAAAGTTATGCAGCAAAGAGAAGTATGCTGACTGACTTTATGAGTATGCTTAATGCATTGACACCAATGATTTTTGCGGCACTTGCAGTAGCAGTAGCCTTTAAGACAGGACTTTTCAATATCGGGGTAGCAGGGCAGATGTTAATGGGTGGCTTTGTGGCTTCTGTAGTTGTTGGTTACTCAGAATTACCAGCAGTTGTGGCAAAACCAATGGTTATCCTTATCGGTATTATGATGGGGGCACTTGTAGGGGCACTTATCGGATGGTTAAAGTATAAGTTTAACATCAATGAAGTTGTATCATCCATTATGATTAACTATATCTTGCAGTATGTTATTAGTTTCTGCATCAATGTTTATTATATCAATCCTGTCACGAGACAATCCAAGTATGTATCTCAAGCAGCGAGACTTACTTTGGCAGACTTTGAAGTAGGTGCTTTAAAGATGGATATACCTTTAGGGTTTATACTTGTGATTCCAGTAGCGTTCCTAGTCAAGTTCTTATTAGATAAGACACGTATAGGCTATGAATTAAAGACAGTAGGACTTAATAAGCAGGCAGCTAAATATGCTGGAATGAACGTTGGGAAAAATATGGTATTAGCCATGACTTTATCAGGTGCATTGGCAGGGCTTGCAGGGGTTACTTACTACTTAGGTTACTTCGCATCTATCCAACCAAGAGTACTATCGGCAGTAGGATTTGATGCCATCGCGGTATCACTACTTGGAAATTCGAATCCGATAGGGATTCTTTTCTCATCACTTCTTATTACAGTGATTTCAAAGGGAAGTAATTATATGAGCTCAACAGTAGGGATTCAACAAGAAATGGCACAGGTGGTTACAGGGCTTATTCTTCTCTTCTCAGCATGTAGTGTGTATATTTGTCATCGTATTAATGTGGCAAAAGATAAGATGAAAGAACAGCAAGTAGCAATCAATGAAGGAAATGAAGAAGATAAAGGAGGCAACAAGTAATGGATACAATTATTATTGATGGACTAGCGTTTGCGTTGCCACTTTTTATTATGGCAATAGGCGGTATATATAGTGAAAGAAGTGGTATTACAAACCTTGCATTAGAAGGTCTGATGGGATTTGGTGCTTTTATCGGTTCAGTGGCAGTTATTTTATTGACTAAAAATGGCGTAGTTATGAGTCCAGAGATGCTCTTTTTTATGGCAGTAGCCTTTTCGATGATTGGTGGGATGCTTTATGCCACACTTCATGGTTTTTTATGTATCAAGTTCAAGGCGAATCAAGTTATTAGTGGTGTGGTAATCAATATTTTAGCAATGGCTTTGACAGCATTCCTCACAAGTCAGTTCAATGCCATCATCTTTGGTAAGCCATCTAATAAGTTTCAATTAGGTGTAGCCACACGTTTTACAATACCAGGATTATCAGAAATACCTGTACTTGGTGCATTCTTTAAAGATATGTATTTGTTCCAACCGATCATTATTCTTGTAGCGATCTTAGCATGGTATGTACTGTATAAGACACGTTTCGGTCTTCGTATACGTGCTTGTGGTGATAATCCTCATGCAGTCGATGCAGCAGGTGTGAATGTAGCACGTGTAAGATTTATTGCCGTTATGATTTCAGGTGCTTTATCAGGTATCGGTGGTATTTGTTTTGCTTACTCGATTTCAGCAAGTTTTTCACCAAGTATTTATGTAGGTTATGGGTATTTAGCAATCGCAGCCCTTATTTTTGGGAATTGGCGAATCATGCCAACTCTTGCAGCTTGTTTACTCTTTGGCTTTGCAAGATCAGGTGGATATAAGCTTGCACAAGTGATGGAACTATCCAGTGCATACACTGACCTTATTATGATTCTACCTTATCTTTTAACTTTATTATTACTGATATTTTTCTCTGGTTCGAATCGTGCACCACGTGCATTGGGAGAAATTTACGACAAAGGAAAAAGATAATATTTGGTGTAAAGAAGAAAATCCTTGCTATATAAGGGAAAGCACACTATACTATACATAAGATAATCTTCAAAAAAAGCCCACTAGTCGTGACATAACAACCTAACTAGAGGGCTTTTTTTGACTTTTTTTCAAAAACATGAATAACTCGTGATGATACAGGATATAATGTAATATATAGTAGATGACGCGGAGTGGAGCAGTTGGCAGCTCGTCGGGCTCATAACCCGAAGGTCTCAGGTTCAAGTCCTGACTCCGCAATTAAAAGTCCCTATCTTGAGGCGTTATGCTTTGAGATAGGGATTTTTTCGTACTTTAAGTTAAAGTGATGGTTTAAGGAGTATGTAGCGGCGAAGGCCACCATACTTCAGTTTTTCTTTTTTGACTTCATAACCGCGCTTGATAAAAGTTTGAAGGCTATATTTATTATCAGGATGAACAGTCGCACACATAAGAGGTGTGCCTTTTTTTAGGCCTATTTCTTCAATAGCATCACAGAGGATGTCTTGAAGTCTGTTTCCACGAAAATTTTCTTCTACAATGGTACATTCCACATGGCCAACAGATGAAAGTAAGTTCGAATCTAATTCAAGGTCATAACCGTAGTTATGTTTATTCATGCCGTAAGCATTGTAGACACCTAGTGCAGCAAGTTCATGATCAGGTGTTACATAGCCTAAGATGCAACCAGTGGATTCGATACATTCTTTAAACTCCTCTTCAGAAGTAGAAGCAAACCAGGTAGAATCAGGTAATGCGGAAAGAATACGATCTTGAAAAGCCATAATTTGTGATAAGTAGCTAGTATCTAATGTAATAAGTTCTAGGGGCGTAAGTGTGCCTTCTTTTGTCGTTACAACGAGTGTTTTCTTCATGGTGTCTCCTTTTGAGTGATAAGATTAAGTGATATGTGGCCTTCTTCAAGTTTAATCTGAAGTTCCAATAGAGATAAATCTATTTCAAAGTTAATAAAACTAGAATACAAGTCTACATCTTTTAAAATATGAAGAGTAGCAAAAGTACTTGTAGGGGAAGTGCGTATAAGAATTGCCCTAGAGTTAGGAAACTGCATACGAGAGATACCTATAAGTGATAATGCTAAGTGGACAGGATGAGCCTGTGTATCTATAAAATAATCTATATCTTCCCCGCGGTTAATCGTGCGGACAGAAAGTGCTTGATCAATAACTAAACAATCCATTTAAGTACCTACCTTTACTATAAAGTTAAAATAAGTGTACCATGAAAAAGAGAAGAAATTATAGTCCAAAAAGATTTCTGGGTAAAATACAATGTGATATGATAAAGAAAGCTATAAAGGGAGGACAGATATGAGAAAAATTATACATATAGATATGGATGCATTTTTTGCTTCAATAGAAATGCGAGATGAACCTACACTAAAGGGTAAGCCTATCATTGTAGGAGGAAGACCTGATGGGCGAGGTGTGGTAGCCACATGTTCTTATGAGGCAAGAAAGTATGGCATTCATTCAGCGATGCCATCAAAGACGGCCTATGCCTTATGTCCAAATGCTATATTCATCCATCCTGACCATGAAAAGTATCACCAAGTATCGCAGCAAATTAGAGATATCTTCAGACGTTATACAGATAAGATAGAACCTTTGTCTTTAGATGAAGCGTATCTAGACGTAACGCAAAACAAAATAAGAGAAGAAGATCCTATCAAGATTGCAAAAGCTATCCAAAAGGCAATCTATGAAGAAATGGGGCTTACAGCTTCTGCGGGCGTATCCTACAATAAGTTCCTAGCAAAGATTGCATCGGATTATCAGAAACCAGCAGGATTGACCGTTATAGAGGAGGCACATGCACAGGAATTGCTGGATGCACTACCTATAGAGAAGTTCTTTGGTGTGGGAAAAGTAACAGCCAAAGACTTAAGACGTATAGGTATAAGAACGGGGAAAGACTTAAGGGCTTTAGAAAGTGATTATCTGACACTTGTATTTGGCAAGAGAGGGCAGATGCTTTATGAATTTGCAAGAGGCATTGACTATAGAGAAGTGGAAAATCATAGAGTACGTAAATCTATAGGAGCAGAAACGACTTTCCAAGGAGATATAGGACTTAAAAGTGAGGAATTGAGAGGGCATCTTTACGAATTAGCAAAAGAAGCAATAGAAAGACTACATCATCATGAGAAAAAAGCAAAGACAGTCACACTTAAAATTAAGTTTGAAGACTTCGTGCAGATCACACGAAGTATGACTATCGAAAAGACAGTGTATACATTAGATGAACTAATGCTTTACGGAGAAATGATACTAGATAAAGTAGAAGATACAGGCATGCGTGTTAGATTACTAGGCGTGACGTTATCTAACTTGATCGATAAAAATGAAGAAGTGTTTGTGAACATATCGTTATTTGATACTTTAAACTAAGGGGGGAGTAGTAGAGAGGTAAAATAGTAGCAATAGGTTGCTATATTAAATAGGGAGCATACCGAGACTTTGTAGAAAATAGGATTTAGAGAAATACATGTGACAAAATACAAGGTAAAAGGAATGATTCTGCATACAAATACGATTTATGAAGGTTATGTACTTAAGTAATAGGCATAAAAGCTGTGTATAATGTGTATAAGTCTGTGGATAATATGGGGGTAATATCGTTATTTTGGGGATAATGAAGATAAAGAGAAAAAAAGGGCAGAAAACCTAAAAAAAATAAGAAATAGGGTTGACTTATGTATTGTTATAGTGCATAATAAGTCAAGTCAGCAGCGAACAACACGCTAACGACACAGGGGCTAAGGCCTTGATAATCAACAAACAAATGAACTTTGAAAATAAAATAACAACCAATAGACCAGTCGATTCATTGAGTACATGTACTCAAAAGTCAGTGCTAACTAATAGCACAAAAATTATTGTCAGATGACAAACTTTTTAACGAGAGTTTGATCCT
>JBOFIT010000174.1:0-6652 GCA_051650305.1 Cellulosilyticaceae bacterium | reverse complement strand
TTACTCTACCAAACCTTCAAACTGTGCTTCATAAAGCGTCTTATAAACTCCATCTTGCTGAAGTAGTGCCTCGTGGCTTCCACTTTCTTCAATGCCATCTTTTCCAAGGACCACAATCTCATCTGCATTACGAATAGTGGATAGACGATGGGCTACCACAACTGTTGTGCGCCCCTTACACACTTCTTCTATGGATTGCTTAATCATATACTCTGTGGCATTATCCAAAGCAGATGTGGCTTCATCTAGAATAAGAATCGATGGGTTTTTAAGAAAGACTCTTGCGATGGATAAACGCTGCTTCTGACCACCTGATAACTTGACACCACGTTCACCCACGTAAGTCTCATAGCCTTCTGGCAAGCTCATAATAAACTCATGAATATTAGCTTTTTTCGCTGCATCCATCACTTCTTCATCTGTGGCATCTTGCTTACCATACAAGATATTCTCCTTAATCGAACCCGTAAAGAGAAAGACTTCCTGCTGTACGATGCCGATATGCTCTCTTAATGATCGCAGTGTCACATCATAGATACTCTGACCATCAATGGTAATATCCCCTTCATTTAACTCATAAAAACGTGGAATCAAATTGCAAAATGTCGTCTTTCCACCACCTGATGGCCCCACAAGTGCAATCATCTTGCCCGCTGGAATGTTTAGATTAATCCCTTGTAGCACATATTCATTTTCGTACTTAAAGCTTACATTCTCAAAAGTAATATCACCTTTTACGCTACCAAGCACTTTTGCATCTGGCTTATCTTGTTCTTCCACTTCTTCCATAAGCTCCATATAACGTTTAAAGCCTGTCATACCATTTTGGTATTGCTCCATAAAGTTGATAAGCTTACGTATCGGCTGTGTGAACATCTTGATATACAGAAGATACGCCATAAAGTCACCAATGGTAATAACCCCTTTAAAAGTAAAAAGTCCGCCTGCAATGAGACATACATAATCCAGCATATCGATACTGAATACCGCTCCTGAAAAATACTCTGCCATTGCTTTATACGCCTTTTCACGTGCACTACAAAAGCTTAGATTCCCTTTCTGGAATTTTTCTAGCTCATTGGCATCACTTCCAAAGCTTTTAGACACACGCATCCCTGCAATACTATTTTCTAAGATCGCATTTACTTTTCCCGTTTCTACACGGCTGGCTTTGAAAGCTTTACCCATCTTGTCTTTCTTCTTCCATGTAAACCAAAAAATAAAAGGAATACACGCAAAGATGACAAGTGTCAGTGGTACATTAATGGTAATCAGAATACCGAATGACCCCAGAATCATGATAAGTGAAATAAATAAATCTTCTGGTCCATGATGAGCAAGTTCTGAAATCTCCATCAAGTCATTGATAATGCGAGACATAATATCACCGGTCTTTGTATTATCAAAATATGTACACGGGATTTTTTGTAGATGCTTAAAGATATCACGGCGCATATCCGCTTGCATTCTTACACCAACTACGTGCCCCCAGTACTGCATAAAATAATTACAAATGGCCTTCACACCAAAAATCACAACTAATGTCACTGCAAAGACACCAATCATTCGCATATTTTGATTCGGTATACTTTCATTGATAAGTTCTCTTGTCATCATCGGATAAATCAAATCACACAAGGCTGCTAGAAGTGCTACCAGCATATCCAATGCGAAAAGCTTTTTATATGGTTTGTAATAACTTATAAAACGTTTTAACATAAGCTCCCTCTTTTCTAGATTTTAATATCGTTTTATATTATAGCATACTTTTGTATAAAAAAGAGAAGTACCCTTGGGGTACTTCTCTCATTGGATCTATTTTTTCTTTTTCTTGTTTGCTACTTCGATATTGATTTGACGACCTCTTACTTTTTGTTGTGGTAATTTCAGCATCATTTCTTTTAAGAACTTCTCTGGAACTTCCACGAATGAGAATTTGTCAAGCATATCAATCTTACCGATTTGCTTACCTGTGATAGATGTCTCTGATGCGATAATCTTTACAAGGTTTGATTCTTTAAGTTTGTCTTTCTTTCCTAGGTTGATGAATAAACGTACATAACCTTGGTCGTTGTATGTGCGCTCGCCACCACGTTCGCCACGATCACTACGTCCGCCTCTATCACCACGATCACTACGTCCACCACGATCATTTTTCATCATTTCTTCTAGGTTCATTTCTTCACTTGAGCCCATTACAAGTTTGTCCATCGCTACTTGTAAGAAAGCTGCTGCGATATCTAAGCTTGATACTGTGATTTCTTCTGTTGAATCATTGATTTCATCAACCATCGCTTCGATTGCTTGTGTGTATTTGCTGTATTTACCTTCATGAAGAAGTTCTTTTACTTCATCTAATACACTGCTTAGTTTATTCTCACGAATAACTTCGATTGTAGGTGGTTTCATGTGTTTTACTTTTGATTTTGTGTAACGCTCAATCTCTTTTAACTTATGAAGTTCACGACCGATTGCGAATGTGTAAGATACACCTTTTCTTCCTGCACGGCCTGTACGACCGATACGGTGTACATAGTACTCTTCATCTGTTGGTACATCGTAGTTGAATACTGCTTCTACATCATCTACGTCAATCCCTCTTGCTGCTACGTCGGTAGCAATAAGAATGTCTACTAATCCTGAACGGAATTTTGACATAACGCTATCACGATGCATTTGCTTCATATCACCATGAAGTGCCTCTGCAGCATAACCTCTTTCTTGAAGAGCCTTACAAAGGTCATCTACACGTTTCTTTGTATTACAGAATACAACTGAAAGCTTGAAGTTATGCGCGTCCATAATACGTGAAAGTACTTCTACTTTATGAGCGTCTCTTACTTCTAAGTAGAACTGCTCAATCGTTGGTACTGTCATCACTTTATTGTGGATAACGCTGATTTTTTGTACGTCATGTTGGTATTTGTTTGCAATATCCATGATTGCTTTTGGAAGTGTCGCTGAGAAAAGAACGAATTGTCTTCTGTCTGGTACACTTTCAAGGATTGTATCGATATCTTCTCTAAAGCCCATGTTAAGCATTTCATCAGCTTCGTCTAGTACAAGAAGTTGAAGCTCTTGAAGTTTTAAAGTACCTCTTCTCATATGGTCCATCACACGACCTGGTGTTCCGATGATAATTTGTGGTTTCTTTCTAAGCGATGCCATTTGACGATCAATGGATTGGCCACCATAAATAGGAAGGATACGTACACCTTCTTTATATTTAGAAAGGTTGCTCATTTCTTCTGAAATTTGGATAGCAAGCTCTCTTGTTGGACATAAAATAAGCACTTGTACATGTGGATTCTTTGTATCGACACGTTCAATAGCAGGGATACCGAATGCACATGTCTTACCTGTACCTGTAGGAGCTTGTGCAATGATGTCTTTCCCTTCAATCATAGGCATAATCGCTTTGCCTTGGATTGGTGTTGCTTGTTCAAATCCCATATCTGTAATTGCCTTTTGCATTTCAGGCGATAAATCTAATTGTTCAAATAATATACTTTCTATAACACTTACCTCTTCGATCTATTAGTTTTGATTTTATCTCAATAAGAAAAATAGTAGCATAACTCTTGACAAATAACAAGTTATTTTTATTGGGTGTTTATTGGGCATCAATGACTTCCGGCTCATGGTAAGTTTGCCCTTTTGTATCTATTGTTATACGTTCAATCACAATCGGCACTGTTGGTTGTCCAGTTTGTACACTTATAACGGATGCTCTGTTAAGTTCTGCCAAAATATCATAACCTTCTGTCATTTTTCCAAATGCTGCATATTTGCCATCTAAAGATTTCGCATCGCTTGTAACGACAAAAAATTGACTACCTGCTGTATCATTACCATCACCACGTCTCGCCATAGAGAGTACCCCTTGTGTATGGGAAAGAATATTGGCCGTATGGCCATTTTCCACAAACTCACCTTTAATGGTATAGCCTGGTCCACCCATTCCTGTACCCATAGGGTCGCCACCTTGAATAACGAAATCTTCTACCACACGGTGAATCGTAAGGCCATCGTAAAAGCCTTCATTCGCTAGTGCAATAAAGTTTGCAACGGTATTCGGTGCAATCCCTGGGTAAAGTTCCGCTACTAAGTCGCCATACCCTTTCACCGTAATGGTTGCTACAGGTAGTGCTGCACCTTCAAATTCCATCTCATCGACAAACACTACATTATTTTCTTGATTAGGTGCTGGGCTTTCTTTACTGCCTCCCATATTTGTCCCAATGACAAATACAAGTGCGAGTACTACAAGGCCTCCTATGATTCCTAATAATGCTTTTTTCTCTTTCATACGTCTTCCTCCTTCTATACTTTTTTATCATTGAAAAAGTGGGCACTTATGGCCCACCTTTAATCACTTATTTGACACAGTATTCTTCAAGGTACGCTTCCATACGTGCACGCATTGCATCATCAATCACAACTTTACCATCTACTGGATTGTTATGTAAGGCATCAATGATTTCACGTACTGTTACGATTGGGTATGTCTTAATACCGAATTCTTCTTCGATCTCTTGAATAGCTGTTTTGTTTTGTTGGCCTCTTTCCATACGGTCTACAGATATAATAAGACCTGCAATTTCTACATCGGCTGCTGCTTGAAGGATAGGGAAACATTCACGAATTGCTGTTCCTGCTGTAATAACGTCTTCAATAATAAGTACTTTATCGCCATCTTGAAGCTTGTACCCTACCATTGTACCACCTTCACCATGGTCTTTTGCTTCTTTTCTGTTGAAACAGTAGTTTACGTCTTGTTCAAAATTGTTTGCAAGTGCAATAGATGTCGCTACTGATAATGGAATCCCTTTGTATGCTGGTCCAAATAAAGCATCTACATCTTCTTTTATATTTTCCTTGATACACTTTGCATAAAATTCGCCTAATTTACTTGCTTGATAGCCTGTCTTATAGTTCCCTGTGTTTACAAAGTAAGGTGTCTTTCTACCGCTCTTTGTCACAAAGTCTCCAAATGTTAATACGCCTGCTCTTACCATAAATTCAATAAACTCTTTTTTGTAGCTCATATAGACCTCCAACATGAAATTTTAACCTTATTTATCATATCATAAAGTTCCTTACTGTGCAAAAGGGAATATCTCTTTCGAGATACTCCCCTTAACCTTTGTAATGATATTGCCATACGGTTTTGTAATGATAAGCTGCATACAATTCTTCAAGTTCTGTAAAGACCACTTCTTTTCCTGCCTCTAAAAGCATCTTCATTTTTCTTGCGAATAAAAAATACTGTATACTTCCTACATGGTATGACTTTATAAATACCTTTTGAATAGCCCCTGTAATAATCAATTCTTCCACTTCGTTATATAATTTACACTCTAAAAACGCACGGTCAATCACTGTAACTTCTTCCTGACATTCATCTTGCAAATAACTTACAAGCATTTCTAACACTTGTTCTGTGTTTTCATTAATCCTTGTAAATAACAAATCATCACGATTTGTAAATACCACCATCCTCTTGCCTTCTACAACACTTTCTATTTCTCTCTCTATATAGCGTTGTAAAAAAACTTGTGCTTTATCCCATAAGGACGCATTATCAAATGCAAAAGGATTTTCTCTTTCGACGACTTCACCAAAGAGGCGATAGCCCCATTCATCATGATGCTTGTGAAACAGATTTGCTAATTGAATAAACATAGACCCTTCCCCCAAAAATGTATTAGGTTACGAATTGTTACACTTTTATTACATTTTATATCTTCTCCCTTAAATTTTCAAGTAGAATAGTCTAATTTTATTAAGTTTTTTTAACATTTTAATAATTTCACCATATTTTTACCCATCATGCCCCTCAATGCCTCTGCTGAAATGTCACTTTTCATAAAGCCACTTTCATATCGACTCGGGGTAACCAAAGGAAAATCACTTCCAAACACTATCTTTTCCATAATGCCTATGGCATCTGCTACTTGATAAAGCTTCGGATCATATAAGAAAAGTGCTGCTGCTGTATCATAATAAACATTACTGAACTGCTCACGTACTTCTTTCATGGTCTCATAAAACATCAAGCCGCCCCCCAAATGTGCCAGAATGATAGGCGTCTTTGGATGATGCTGTACAAAGGCTTCTACTTCTTGTAACGTCGTCTTCGTCTTACCTGCATACGCATGACCTACTGGCTCATTGGTATGCCATAACAGGGGCAAACCATACTTTTCACAGCATGCACCTAAAGGATACTTCTGATGTGCCCCCGTAAGATCCCAGCCTTGTCCTTCTGGGAAAAGCTCACCAATCCCTACAAGGCCACCTTTTACACAACGTGCAATCTCATCTGCCATCGCCTTATCCTCAGGGGATACTACCATGAACCCGATGAGTTTTTCCGGATACCTCTTCACCATCTCCATGGTGTAGTCATTCACCGCTTTGCAAAGTGCTGGGTCCTTAAACGCAAACCCAAAGACGATGCCTTTATCGAAGCCTTCTCGCTCTAGCATCTCCACCACTTCTTCACCTGTGGCAAATTTATTTTGTGGTGAGGCGGATAACCAGCCAAAGTACTGCTCTTTCTCGCTGATCGCTTCTACATTTTCGCTGATAAACTTAGGGGTAATGTGTATATGACAATCTATTTTCATCCTGTATGCCCTCGCTTTTA
>JBOFIT010000173.1:0-3619 GCA_051650305.1 Cellulosilyticaceae bacterium | reverse complement strand
TAGGCTGGGTTTATCTTGTTTTTCATGTGATTCCCATCTATCCTTTTAGTTCTTTTGGATTTAGAAGAGTTTGGGATTACAACAAAGTGCTCTGCTTCATAATGATGGCAGTAAGTATCCTTGTTATTATTTTGAATTAACAAAGCACAAGCCTAAGGTCTGGGAGTCACACCTCTCCAGTTACGTGTCCGTCTTTTAAGAGCTACTAAGCTCAGTTCATTCGTAACGTCGCGAACTCGCTAGCGCTCGGGCACACTCCTAAAACCACTCACTTTCGCTAAGTAGCTCTAAAAAAGACTTCCAATGTAACTTCCGATGTGTGCTCCCATCCCCCCATGTTGTACTATCCGCTCGTTGTGGACTTAACGACTCCTCCTATGGCTCTATTGGTGTTGCCTAGGTCTAAAAGGGAGGTGCATACTTGGAAGAAAACATTGGAGGCATTTCGTTAAAAGCTCTTAGTGGATTTTCTGTAATGGTTTTAGCGCTACTGTTTGACCGTAGGGAGTTTAGCGCGTTATGAAAGAAAATGCACTTAGAGCTTTAGAAATGACGACTGCTTTTCTGGAAAGTATACACCTCCCAATTGGCTATAAAACCCACTTCTTTTATAAACCCAAAAGAGGCAAGTCCCCTCAACCGGACTTGCCTCTTTGCGTTCCTTCACCTATTTAATAATCTTATAATAAGCTCTACTTGTCATGATATAACTCACACCATAAATCACTGCGAAGCAAGCGATAACCCCATAACTAGACCACACGATCATTTGATGGTCATAAATCCAAAGCACTGCTAGCAATCGTTCAACTACTTGAAGTGCTACAAAAGTATGTGTCACTGCTACAACCAGGGGTAAGAAGAATACCATCAGGATCTGCTTTCTAATGGTTTTATTGACCTCCTCATCACTCATCCCCACTTGCTTAAGTACTTTGTAATTTTTCTGATCTTCATAGCCCTCTGACACTTGTTTGTAGTACATGATAAGTAGCATACATACAGTGAATATGACCCCAAAGAATAGCCCTAGGAAAAGTAAGCCTCCCATCATGGCATAGTTGATTTGTTCAAATAAGATACCATCACGTCTTGAATGTGAAATCATCACACTTTCACTAAGCGCCTTCGTAAAAGCTTCTCTATCTTTTTGTTCTCCCAGTACATTAAAACGAATCGTGTACTTTTGTTTGTCCTCTGTTAGTTGGTTCATTTCCTGTGCAATGACTTCTACTTGTTGTTGTGTTGGTAACACCACATAGTATATTTGATCCATCACATTTTTAGCATCTTTTCCTTCAAACTTTAAGCTCTGCAACTCTTCTTTCACCTTATAAGTGGTCTCTCCAAGCTGTAATGTCTCATAGCCAAAATCTATGGCACTACTAAATACAAGTACTTCATCTGCTTCTAGCACGACATTTCTACCTTCCACTTGATTGTACTCTTCTACATTCATTAGACGGATACTATACGCATTAGGGGCATAAGGGCTATCTGTATTCATTACAAAAGTATTTTCTTTTTGTAAAACGTGTAGTCCTTGATAATGGAAGTGAAGCTTATCTTCTATTGTGACATGATTATTTACAGCTATCTCTTGAATTTTATCTTCAAAAGCTTTTGCCCCTTCAAATTGTGGCTTTTCAAAACTATATTCCATATCTAATGGGTACTGAAACACCCAAGCTTCATCTTGCCCATTAAATACTGCTACTGTACAGATAAGTGTCACCATAATCATGGTACAAAAAATACAGATGCTTGATAAATTCTGAGCATTTCGCTTCATACGATACAGCATGCCTGATATTGTAATGAAATTCTCTTTCTTATAATAAAACTTTGGCATCTGCTTCATTTTGGTCAAAAGACTAATGCTTCCTGCCTCAAAAAGCATACGTGTCCCTACAATAACAAGCATCACTGCCATGAAGAAATTCATAAAAATCATGCTATCTAATTGTGTATTAATGCCTATCCAATAACCTGTACCTAAAGCTAAGACACCCACGACGGTTTTAAACCCTAAAAATCGAATCTGCTTTTCGCCTTTCTTACTTGCTTTCATCAGGTCAATAGGCTTAGCTTTCATCACTTGATAAAGATTCGTTATCAAATTAATACCTGCTACAATTGCAAAAAATACGATTGTTATGCCATAGCTTATTAATTTACCTTCAAAAGGTACATCTACTGGTAATCTCATGACATTAATCAAGAAAAGATAAACTAATTTCGAAAAGAATGTGGCACATAAAAGGCCTACTCCAAGTGTAATCACATAAATAATACTTGTCTCACAGACCATCATCATGGCGATCTCTTTGCGATCAAGACCAAGTACATTATAAAGTCCTAGTTCACTTTTTCTTTGCTTCACCAAAAATTCGTTGGTAGTAAAAAGTATGGGAATCAAAATAATGGCTAGCAACACTTGCCCTATCATCATAAACATCTGAATGTACATGGTATGTGGAACTTGCTCCATTACTTGATTTAAGGAAATAGCATTAAATATAAAAAATACAAAGACAGCAAAAGAGGTAATGAGCATATACGGCATATATGCCCTCTTATTTTTGAAAAGTGCTGTCATCGCAAGCTTTGGAATCATGCTAGACTTATGCATCCTACTCCACCTCGCTTTGCATCACTCTTAAAGTATCTGTAATTTGCTGATGCAATGTTTCTTGATCTTGATTGCCTCTATAAATCTGGTTAAATAAACGCCCATCCTTGATAAAGAGAATACGACTTGCATAGCTTGCAGCCTTTGTACTATGGGTTACCATGACAATGGTCTGACCTTCTTCATTAATCTGTTTAAATAAGCCTAGTAGTTTCTGTGTAGCTTTTGAATCAAGCGCACCTGTAGGTTCATCTGCCAAGACTACCTTTGGCTGTGTGATCAGTGCACGTGCTACTGCTGCCCTTTGCTTTTGCCCACCGGATACCTCGTATGGGAACTGTGCAAGTACTTGCGCTATCCCAAGCTTCTTCGCAAGTGGTGTAAGTCTTGCTTCTATCTCTGTATACGCAACGCCTTGTAATACAAGTGGTAGTACGATATTATCTTTCAACGAAAAGGTATCTAAAAGATTGAAATCTTGGAATACAAATCCTAGATGGTCTCTACGGAACTTACATTTCTTACTTTCTTTGATACTTGAAAAAGCATTGCCTTCTAGTAAAATATCACCTTCGGTTGGCTTATCTAATGTAGCAAGCAGATTCAGTAGCGTCGTCTTACCAGACCCTGACTCTCCCATAATGGCCACATACTCACCTTTTTCTACGGAAAAACTTACATCTTTGAGTGCCTCTACTTGTGCCCCTTTAAAGTGTGTGGTATATGTCTTAAAAACTTGATTTACTTGTAATAATGTCATCCTTTTCACCCCTTGGTTTATTTGTTACATCTGTTTTTCATCTATACTTAGTATAAGAAAAAGAGAAATGCCCTGCCATGCATCTGGCTTACATTCCTCCTTCTAATCTTTCAATTTTGTAAGATAAAGTCATCTGCTTGGTCCCTAAAGGTTAGATAGACCTTGGTACCCTTACCTTCTTCTGATGTAATCCTAATCTCATGGGTCAACTGGTCACACACACTTTT
>JBOFIT010000172.1:0-8130 GCA_051650305.1 Cellulosilyticaceae bacterium | reverse complement strand
TGAGCCAGGATCAAACTCTCGTTAAAAAGTTTGTCATCTGACAATTTGTTGTGCTATTAAGTTAGCACTGACTCATCACTTAAAGTGATATTTGAATCGACTGGTCTATTGGTTGTTATTTTATTTTCAAAGTTCATTTATTTGTTGATCATCAAGGCGTTGCGCCCTGCGTCGTTAGCGTGTTGTTCGCTGCTGACTTGACTTATTATGCACTATAAAACGACATAAGTCAACACCTTTTTAAACTTTTTTTAGTTTTATTTTAAAAGCGTCCTTTTTAGGACGCTTAAGTAATGATAGCTACATTATAGCCTAACTCACTTATATCTAATAAATAGCCATAAGACTGTACGATCTTAAGTTTGCCTTCTTCATCACTTCCGTTTACCCCACCCCAGCATCCACTGCTTGCTCGAACGCCAAAAGGTGTTGTCATCCTATCATTAAAATAGAGGTATAGTCACTATACCCCTTTTATAAGCTGCATCTTTATCTGAACGCGAAACGTTCTATCATCTGTGGTAATGATTAATTCTCCGCCTTGTAATTCTACAAAACGTTTCGCTATGGCTAATCCCAAGCCGAATCCTTCGGTTGTTCTTGCTTTATCACCTCTTACGAATCGCTCAGTTAATGCTTCTGCTTTCATATGCACGTTATCCTGTGTCTGATTTTCTACGGTTAATACACAGTATCTCTCTTCTTTCTTGATCTTGATATACGCCTTCGAATTTTCCTTGGCATACTTAAGCATATTGGAAAGTAGATTCTCTAATATACGCCACATGTATTTTTCATCGCCTTTTACAGTACTTTGTTCATTTAAACATGTATATACCTCTATGCCCTTCTCCTGAAACTTTTCCATAAGTTGCGTTAGGCTGCCTTGCACCACTTCATTTAAATGGATAGGTTGTAATGCTACTTGTGTACCATATGCATCATTCTCTTCTAATTCCGCTAATTCCTGTATCAAGCTATTAAGCCTCGCAGCACGCTCTTCTAGGATATGAATATATCTACCTTCTACATCACTGCCTCCCGTTTGCTTCTTTAAGTCATAGATATCTTGCACGATGTCTTCCAATGGCTGTTGTAAATCCTTCGAGATTCTAGAAAGAAGTTCTGTCTTTAACCTTTCACTTTTTTCTATGGTTTGCATCGTAGAAACCATTTTATTCTCCAATGCTCTAACCTTCTCCATGGATGCATCTAATAAAAAGGTCTTTTCTTTTTCATCATCTATTCGACCTATCTGTCCACTTGCTAATCTACGAATGGCCCCGCGAATCCTATGTACCTCAGCAAAACATCTCTGTACGATCCATAGAAACATGAGATTCCATAGTACAATCCCCATTATAAATAACCAACCTAATTCGCCTATGCCTCCTCTCTGCAACGCATTCTTTGCATGCTCAAGTAGCATGATAAAGACACTATTACCTATTAAATAAATAAGAAATCCTCCAATAAAGATTACCTGATACCTATGGGTTCGTTGCAAATAATCATGCAACCTCTTGATGAGAAACCTTTGTTTATACCTACTCTTTTTGAAAAACTGCTGTATTTGTTCTCGTACCCCTACTATGATGACAATCATAATAAAGAAGTATTTGATCATTTCTTTGCCATAGAGTTGCTGTTCTATGGCGATTGATATAGCTTTTCCATAGTCCATATTTTCTGGTATATCCCAAAAATCTCTTCTCGTTCCTACATAAAAACTCTGAATTGCAGGGTACTGTTGTCTTATGGATTCCAATGCAGTATAGACCCTATCACTCTCCGTTTCCATAGTAATACTATATTGATCAAACCCTACTGTATTTCTTACTTTACGTATTTTATTGCTTAAGACTAACTTCATCGACGTCTTATCTACCTCTGGTTCCATAAGAAGTTTCCCTGTGTATCTACTTATAGTAGCGTACCCAAGCATCGGTTCTTCAGTGGTATTCAGTATTAAGTAGAATTGAAAGTCCTTGCTGTTAATGGCCCTTTGATAATTCACATCTGAAGTACCATCTGCCTCCATCACTGTTAGGACATCATTTATATAAGTTATTAGTGCCTCTTCATAAAGTTCTTTTTCTCTTAACGCCTGTATACTATTATTCTTATATGATTCAATGTCTTTATCTATCCAATAAACGCCTAGTAGTAACCCTATGCATAGACTTATCTTTATTATTTTTCGTATCATAGCCCAGGTCCTCTGCTTTCTCCTGATTCCTGAAGATATAGCTTGGACTTAAATAAATCACCATCGATTTCTAACTCCAAATGACCATTTTGAAGCTGCATTAAGCTTTCACTTACCATAATTCCTAGTCCTAATCCCTCTCGTTTCTTAGTCCCAGTGATAATCGTACGTTTTAACTCATCTATCGTTACATCTAGTCGCTCCATAGATATATTCTTAAACTCCAAAACCCCATAGCCATCTATTCGTCTTTGATAAATATATAGCCTGCTATTGGGCGTTCCATACTGAAAAACATTGTCTAGTATAGACTCTATAACATGCCAAAGGCTCACACTATCTGCCCATACGCATATATCTTCCTTGGAGCTGATAATGACCTGTATGCCTTTGGTCTCTAATTTCTCACTATACTCTCCTATCACTTGGCTAAGTATTTCTTCTAAAGCAATGACATGGAGCTGCATCTGTACATTACCCGTGATGGCTTTGGATGCAGCTACCATTTCTTCTATCTTTCTTTTTAATACTTTTGTTTTAGTATCTAATGATAAGAGTTGCTTCTTTATATGCCCCTCTTTCTCTTGTTCTTTTTTTAATAATCCTATGTAATTCATAATAGCTGTCAAAGGAGTCTTTAAATCATGAGAAATATTAGTGATAAATTCCGCTTTAAGGTGATCACTTTTAAGCATCTCTGTGGTTCCTATATCGATTCCTACTGCTACTTGATTAATCTCCCTTGCCATCTGCTTGAATCCTATACCTACTTGCTTTTCTTGCATTTGATAGCTCATACTTCCTTCTTTTAATAAAGTAATAGCTTCCATACATCTCCCTAGATTTTTTCCATATAGCCATAATCCAATTGCCATGATGCTATTTAACCCTATCACCACACCTGCAAGTAAAGGCTTATTTTCTATAAGGTACTGTATCTTTTGCCATATTGTCCCTATCTCTGCTACCCTTATTAACTTATACTCATTATAAACTGCAAAAAACAACCATACATCAAAACTTAGACACCCTGCCCATACTACTACACTAAAAATCCTTTTCAATTTTATAACCACATCCCCACACCGCCTTTAGATAATTAGGTTCTTTGGGATTAATCTCTATCTTTTCACGTATCCGTCGCACATGTACTGACAGGGTATTTTCCACAGTATACCCCTCTTCATTCCATACTGCTTCGTAGATTTGTCTACTGGATAATACTTGCCCCTTATGCTCCATAAGATAGCATAAGATCTTATATTCTGTTGGGGTTAACTTAATCATTTTATCCCCCATCATCACCTTATCAAATCTTTTATCAATACTTAACTCGCCTACTACTAAGACATCTTCTTCTTTCTTTTTATTCCCAAGTGTCGTATAACGCCTTAAATTAGACTTTACTCTAGCTAGTAATTCCAGCATATCGCAAGGTTTTGTCACGTAGTCATCTGCCCCGAAGCTCAGCCCCGTTATTTTATCTGTACTTTCACTTTTAGCTGATAACATAATGACTGGTACATTATACTCCTTCCTTAAGTTAAAGAGTGTAGAGATACCATCTAATTCAGGCATCATTACATCTAATATAACTAAGTGAATCTCCCCGTTCCTTGCTACATCTTGATTTCTTAATACCTCAAGACACTCTATCCCATTATGTGCAATCAACACCTCATACCCATCTTGTTGTAGGTAGATAGCTATTGATTGTGCGATATTATCATCATCATCACATACCAAAACTCTATATCCCATGCTACTTCCCCCTTTTTTTTATTATACAAGATATCAGGAGAAATATCATAATATATTTCGTCTATTTAAATATTTTCAAACTTTTAATCATTTTTAATAGATGCCATATACTTACCATCTGCAAAATCACCAATACTCTAAAACTATTTATCATCTGTCGATACGTCATATAAAAGCATGGAATGCCTCCTCTTATATGCTCCTCCAACTCAATCTTTCTAGCTAAGTACACATTCCAATAAAATGATAAATCCAGAATGCTTTCTTCAGGTATATACGCTAATGGAATCGTCAAATCGAAGCTCACAAATTGCATAATCTTTATACTTATAATAATGAGCATACTGCTCACCAGCCAGTCTTTCCATCCTAGCTTTAAGAGCATGCCTATTCTCTTCATAAAGTAATAGCTCTTTCCCAGTTCTTTGTATCGCCTTAGCAACTGCTTTCCCCGCTTAACTAAAGCACTACATAAGATGACTATCACGCCTATCCCTAGTACAAATATCATCAAATGTTCATAGTTTCCAAGAATCCCTTCGATATTTTCTTTTGTTTCTTCCATATAGCAAGAAAGAGGGACTCTTTTCACAACATCACTTGTGATGGGTACATAAATACGATTTGACGTATCTTTCTGGAAATACTCCCAAAAAGTAGCTTGGTGTTTATAGACGCCTATGATTTCATAATAAATACCGTTAATCTTACATACATTCCCCTGTATCTGATCCGACTGGAAAAGTTTATGTGCAAGGACATCACTTATAACCGCTACATTTTCCCCTATCTGCACACTTTTCTCTGGCAAAAAAATGCCTCTTTCCATAGGTAATGCTTCTGCTGCTGTATAACCTGCTTCTGTCCCAATGATTTCTACTGCTTCTCCTACATACTTTTCTATATATCCCTGTGTCTGAGAAATCGCAATACTAGTAGGCCTTTCTACTTTCAGTTGTTCATAACTAAAAAATGTCGTATAGGTTTCATAGCCCTTACCATAGGTATCTCTAAATTGGGTTGTCAGTATACAAATACACATTGTTGCTATAATGAATAGCATTATATAACCTATATTTTTCCTCATCATCGTATCACCTACTTATTTTCCATGCTTACTTTGACTTTCATCCCCGGTTGCAACATCTTAGAAGATTTATAAACAACTTGTGTCTTTTCTAACTGTGGCAAGACACCTTCAATAGCTGCATCATAATTGTTGTTCTCCAATACCTTTACATCTACTTTCCTCACTCTCTTTTCCATACCAAACAGTCCTTTGTAATCTTCAATAGCATAGATAAATTCACCTTCACCCTGCATACCTATTGCTGTGATAGGAACAATTTGACTATAATGTTTTTTGTATTTTTTCACTTCAATAAAACTTGTGATGTATTCACCTGGTTTGATTTTCATATAGGTCTCTGCCTCACCATCTACTTCGCATACCACATCATAGCAACCTTTATCGATATTGAACTGCTTCTTAATAATCGGTAACGTATATTCTGTCTCGCCTACTCGTGTCTCAATCTCATCCCCTACTGTTACTAATTCACTTTTGCTCACAGGGAGCTCAAAACTACAAACGATCGGTATATCCCCGGATACTATGGTTACTACTGGTTCATTCATCATCATATCCATGCCATCTAGTGTATGTATATCTACAATCACACCGTCCATCGGTGCTTCCACCACTTCCACAGCTTCCTTTACCCCCGCTTTTTGAAGCTGAAGTGTCGCAACACTTATATTTCTTTCTACTTCTTCGATTTTCACCTCCATATCTTGCACTTGCTTTTCTATGCTAGCTATGGTCTTCTCTAGAGATTTTTTACTTTCTCGTAATGTGGTTTCTAATAATTGTTGTTGTTTTTCTAATGCCTGTAGAGATGCATCATACTCTTGTTGCCCAATAGCCCCTATATCTACCAACTCTTTATTGACTTTGACTTTTGTTTCTAAGGTTTGAATCATTTCTTGGATTGCTTTGATTTCTTGACTATTTTCTAAGTCCTCTAATTCAGCTTTCCGTTCTTCCCAGTCTTTTATAGAAGCTTCTTTGCTTTGTACATACTGATCTTTCATTTCTACAAATGTTGCCTTCTGATTAAGTAGCTGTGTATATGCGATTTGATTCTCTAAATGTGCACCTGGTTCACTATTTTTACTAATAACACCTAGTACATCACCCTTTTTTACTTCTTGATTAACTTCTACATTAAATTGCTGTAATGTCCCTGTTTCTGACGCCTTTACTGTATAGCGTTTTTCCTGTAATCGTTCTTTGTCAGCACCAATAAGTCCTTCTGCTACAAAGCTTTCTTTTAGTTTTCCTGGTAATGCCCTTCCTACTTCTACAACAGGTAGCATAAAGTCTTCTATTGTGATAGTTAGTACAGTAAAGACAATCATGATACCTATGAAACCACCTATTAACTGTAGAATTTTTTTCTTCTTATCTTTTTTATCTTTCTTTTCCATCTAAACCCCTCCTCTTATTTCAAGTTTGTAATACTCATTCCTTCTGTAAGATCACTCTGTGCATACACAACCGTTAAAATAGGCAATATCATATACATCACACTGCATGCAAAACCTATCCCTATTATCTGGTAAGAAATGTCTGCTAAGTATAAGGATAGAGGGTATTTGGCTTTGTTAGATAAGAAAATCATAGGCTGCTCCACCATATTCCAATAGTCCACAAACAAGAGCACTGCTGTCGATACAATAACTGGTTTACACATCGGTATAATGACTCTTGTTAAAATTTGAAACTCCCCTGCCCCTTCTATGCGTGCCTGCTCCAATACCGAATCATCAATTCCCTCTATATACTGCTTCAAAAAGAAAACACCAAAGGTGCCAAAAACACCTGGCAAAATAAGTGCATACGCAGTATCTAATAATTTGAATTGATGCAATACTAAATAGTTTGGTACTACCGTTACTTGGAATGGCATAAGCATCATAATAATATAAATGAAAAACAACACTTCCGAGCCCCAAAACTTCAGTTTAGCAAATCCATAGGCAGCAGATACCCCTATAATCAACTGAAAAACAACAACTGGAACCACTACCTTCACTGAATTCCAAAACAATATGATGACTTCGGGTGACCTAAGTAGAACTTTTTCATACTGTCCAATATTGATATAAAAAGGCTTGATAAGCGCTCTTTCTATGGCTGTATACTCACCTTTATACGCTTCTTCTATAACCTCTTCCCCTTTTAAAGAATGGGTCAAGGTATACACAACGGGAAAAGTCGTGAGGATAATAATAATCACCAATACCACATTAGTCATCCATTGTTTCTTCTGCTTCTTTTTTCTCTTCACCTTACCCACCCCCTAATTATTTCTGGTATATCTACTTTGTGCATACGCCATACCTAGTACAATGATGAATATAACGATATAGAGAAGAAACGATGCCGATGCTAAAATCTCATAATTCAACTGCGCAAAATGCTGGTTCATAAAATGCTGCAACATATAAAGATTGATGGAAGGATAATCCCCTTGTAGCAAATACACTTCTCTAAAAATCTTGAAGCAGTTCATAAGTGAAATAACTGCTGTGAAGAAAAGCATCGGTACAAGATACGGTACTTTGATGTACCATGCAGTTTTCCAAAAGCCTGCACCATCTAAACTGGCTGCTTCTTCATACTCTTTAGGCATATTAATAAGTACACTAATAATCAAAATCACGTTATACCCAATGTTTTTCCATATAACGATACCGCTTATGACAAAAGGTGAAATCCCTGAATCTAGCCAATCTATCTGTGTCTGCAAAAGTGTATTTAGCAAACCCTTCATACCCAGTAAGTCCATCCAGACCAGCATGGTGCAGGCTGCTGGTATGACCATAGGCATCATCAATATGCTTTGCAACCAGTAAAACCTCTTCAACTTCTTTTCAAGTACAATCGCCGCAATCACCGAACCTATGATAAGAATCGGTAGACTCGTTCCTATAATTTTTAATGTATTTTTAATCGCTAATTGATACATTGGGTCACTTAGCAAGTACTTAAAGTTCGTAAATCCCACAAATACTCTTTCTGTTACCCCACTGGTAAAACAGTATTTAATACTGGAGCCAAAAGGCACAATATAAAAAATCATAACGCCTATAAG
>JBOFIT010000171.1:0-2209 GCA_051650305.1 Cellulosilyticaceae bacterium | reverse complement strand
ATAGCAAAAAAGCCTAGGGATCACGACATCCCTAGGCTTTTTGTCTTTATACATGATGAAACACCATGCCAAAGAAGAACAAAAATAATTTTATAAATACAGTATACCACAAAAAAGTGATTTGTAAACCTAACGCTATACGTTCAATTTTTTTAATGGTTGCCAATTTTGCTTTAGCGGGTATACTAGTAGTAGATAAATAACGTTATAACCACTAGTCGAGGATCTTACAACTTATGAAAAAGATTTATAATGATGAACTTCTCAATAAATACCTTGCTAAAGATGAAATCCATAAATTCTTCTCTCCAAAAATTCTAGAACGCTTCGAGCTTTTTACCTTCGAGGAAGATGAAATGATTATGATGGAGGGCTACTGTTCTGACTACCTGTATTTTATGACCAGTGGCAAGGCTAAGGTGTATGCCTACTCTCCTTCAGGTAGTATCATGCTCCTATCCTTTGCTGAGCCTTTCCAGCTCATCGGTGAGTCTGCTTCGTTATGGGGAAAAGAAGCCATTGCCAATGTACAGGCTGTCACCCCAGGTACTTGTATCGGTATCTCCCTTAAGAAATACCGTCATCTACTTCTTGAAGATAGCACCTTTCTACGCCACACCTGTGAGATGCTAGCGAAGAAGCTCCATATCTGCAACACTGTCTTTGGTCGTATCTTCCTAAGCCCTATTGAGAATAGGCTTGCTTTCTATATCATCCAGACATCTGATGGACAAGTATTCTCTAGCAATCTGACCGAATGTGCAGAGATATTAAGTACTAGTTATCGCCATCTCCTACGTGTACTCAATACCTTCTGTAGTAATGGTATCCTCCAAAAAAAAGGAAAGGAATACCTTATCACCAACTACGAAGAACTTAAAAAACTTTCTGAGCATATGGATGAGCTTTAAGCTTATCTTCTCTCAACTTAAAAAGCTGCTAACCCATATTTAAATGCATGGGTTAGCAGCTTTTGTATATCTAAATTTTACTTTGGTTAACAAGCGGTGATCTTGCTCCGCTCCTACTACTCTCACTTCAAGTTGCCCATTTGATTGTTATTTATCTTGTGTAACTCTTAAAAATCCATTTATTCTGTTGCCATTTTGAGAGTTATTAATAATAATCTCATACTCTGTATCCTGTGCTTTAACAAAAACCTCTTCACTAGAATTGCCAGAAACAAGACCACTTTCTACTTGCACCCCGTTACACTTAATTTTATATGTAAAGTAATCTGTGTTATAGCTCTCCATATAAAATTTAAGTGTAGGACCATTGTTTTTATTTACATAGAAACTCTTCTCATAATCATAGTTTGTCAGGTTATCACCTTCTACAATTCCTATACGTGGCATTGCATTGTTAGATTTGATGCTACCTTCAAATACTACCATTTCCTTGGTAGTTAACTCTCCTGCAAATACCCCTGTTGAACATCCTACTAACGCTAGTGCCAATATTAATCTGCCTAAGCTTTTTTTCATATGCAGTCCTCCCTTATCAATTTTCTTCTTTTAATTATAGAATATTCTCAAAAAAATAACTTGTCAATATACTCTTTACTCTTTGTTGAAGGTTTTTAGATAATATAAAAAAGACGCATCTCTTTATGCGTCTTTTTTTATTATCTAAATTTTACTCTTGTCAAAAGTCTCAAATCTGCTTCCGCTGCAATGTATTTGACTTTTATCTTGCCCTCTTGTAGCACACAGTCATTGAATCCTGCATTGCTCTCGAAGCGTACGATGCCTTCTCCTTCGTCTACGCCTGAGAAAGAAAGATTCGCTGCTGTTATGTATGGTTTTCCTGCAAACTCTCCGATGTATGCATGATGTGTGTGGCCACAAAGCACTGCTACAACCTTGCTTCGCTCTATGATTTCATAGAATGGCTGGGCATCTGGAAGTGCGGGAATAGTTGCTTGTTCTTCTACCAGATGGTGGTGCATCATCACTAGAATCTCTGTACCTTCTGCATCTACCAATGCCTTCTCTAACCATTGACAATGTGCCTCTGTAAGCAGACCATTTTGTTGAATCTTATCACTTATATCAAGCCCGATAATAGTGGTATTCCCTATACGTGTCACTGTGTTATATGGCATATGATTTGGTGCTTGTCCGAGCCATCCTTCGTAGAATGCCTCGCGGTTATCATGATTACCAAGGGTCACGATAATAGGAATCTCTCCAAACAATGCTTGTAA
>JBOFIT010000170.1:0-28645 GCA_051650305.1 Cellulosilyticaceae bacterium | reverse complement strand
GTTTAAGTGGATTAGGTGAAAAAGGTAAAGTTGTTAAAGAAGCTGCTACTAAGATGAGTGCTCCTATTGATAGCTGGTTCAGCCCAACAGGATACAAATACATCATCTCTCAAGTTCCACTTATTGCAACAGGTAAAACAGACGCTACAGCAGTTGTAGACGAAGCTATCAGAATCCACAACGCTGGCGAATAATAAATTAATCAAGAAGACTCAGATGTCAAAGAATAACAGTTGAATGTCTAGAGACATCAACTGTTATTCTTTTCTAAAACAAGATATACAACACTTCGGAAGGGGGATCCACATTGATTTATAAAGATAAGAAAATTATATGGCTCTTTTTATTACCAACAGTAGCATTTATGCTTTGCTTTTTATACATACCTTTCTTATTAGGTATCTTCAATAGTTTCCACAGTAGTGGAGATATTACAGGTTTAACAAGAACTTGGATTGGACTAGAGAACTATAAAATGATGTTTAGTGACCAAAACATCCATACAGCACTTACAAATACATTTATCATGATGGGATTAACAGTAGTATTTGAGGTAGGTTTAGGTTTCTTATTAGCAATTTTTGTAGATAACATTAAGAGAGGACAAAAATTCTATCGTACAGTATTTTTCTTCCCAGTTGTTATCTCTGCTACAGCAATCGGTCTTATGTTCGTTCTTTTCTATGACTATAGAGCAGGTCTTTTAAATACACTTATTGGGAAATTTGGTGTCGATCCAATTCTTTGGTTGGATGAAGCAAAAGCACTTTATATGATTGCTATCCCAACAGTTTGGCAATATGTAGGTTTCTACTTCGTAATCGTATTAACAGGTATTGCAGCAATTCCAGAAGATATCTATGAATCAGCATACCTTGACGGTATTACAGGATTCAAAAAAGTAATTTACATTACGATTCCACTCTTAAAAGGTGTTATCAAATCATGTCTTGTACTTGTAATCACAGGTACACTTAAGATCTTCGACTTAGCTTGGGTTATCTTACCACACGGAAATCCAGTTGGAGCATCATACTTACTAGGTACATTACAGTATGAGATGGTTTATGAATCTTACCGAGTAGGGTACGGTAGTGCAATCGCTGTATTAATCGTTGTACTTGGTCTTGGTATTTCACTAATCGTTAACAAGTTCTTAAAAGAAGAAGATATATAGGACGTATTAGTAAAAAAGAAAGTAATATCTACTTATTCATAGAAAGAGGGTGCAATTATGGCGCAAGACTTAGCAACAAGTGTGCCAAAAAACTTGAAGTTAAAAAAGAGTTCAGGGCCAACAGAAAGATTTTCAATCGGAAGAGCATTAATGCATGTATTCCTTATTGCATGGGCAGCAGGAACCATCTATCCATTACTTTGGGTACTTAACAACTCATTCAAAGAAAAAAGCATGATTCTAAAAGATTCATTTAGTTTTGCTACATCATTAAACTGGGAAAACTATATCACAGCATTTGGTCGTCAAAGTATTGGTAAAGCGTATATCAACAGTTTAATTATCTCAGGAACAGTAGTAGTTGCAGTTATGTTCTTCGGTGGTCTTGCTTCATATGTATTAGCAAGATACCAATTCAAAGGCAAAAACTTAGTTTACGGAATGGTAATCGCAGCATTACTTTTCCCAGCGTTCGCAACAATCGTTCCAATCTTCATGATTTTCTCTCAGTTAAACATGATCAGTACTTATCCAGCAGTTATCTTACCACAGATAGCCGGGAACTTAACGTTCGCCATTACCATCATGGTAGGGTTCATGGCAAGTATTCCTCTAGAACTTGAAGAAGCGGCAGTAGTAGAAGGTTGTTCACCATGGCAAATCTTTACAAGAATTGTTGTGCCAATCTCTAAACCTTCATTTGCTACAGTAGCAATCTTCACATTCTTATGGTCATACAATGACCTTTTCATCCAAAAGATTCTTATTCGTAAAAAGGAATTAAGACCAATCTGTGCGATTCTTGATACAATCAGTTCACAGTACGGTACAGACTACGGTCTGATGTCAGCAGCAGTTATCCTTGTAGTTATTCCAATGTTAATTGTTTATTTATTCCTACAAAAATATATTATTAAAGGTCTTACAGCAGGTGCTGTTAAGGGTTAATGCCTTGGGGGAAAAGTTACATTATTGATAAAGCATAAAGGAGATAATAATAATGGTTAAATTTGGTACAGGTGGCTGGAGAGCTATCATCGGTGAAGACTACATAAAAGACAATATAGTGCTTGTTGCACAAGCTGTTGCAAACATTATGAAAGAAGAGAATGTTACAGAAAAAGGGTTAGTAGTAGGGTATGATAGACGTTTCTTATCAGACAAATCCGCTATGTGGGTAAGTGAAGTAATCGCAGGAAATGGCATACAAGTGCAACTTATCAATAAAATTTCTCCTACTCCTATTATTATGCACTATGCAAAAAATAATGGTAACCACTATGGTATAGCAATTACTGCAAGCCATAACCCAGCAGAGTACAACGGTATTAAGATCTTCACACTTGGTGGAAGAGATGCCACTGAAGAAGTGACAGAAAAAGTAGAAAGTGTCATTGCTACACTTTCTAAAGAAGACATTAAGACTATGCCATATGAAGAAGCAAAAGCATGTGGTTTAGTAAAAGAAATTAATCCATTCAATGAATACATTGATACAATCCTTGAGATGCTTAACGTGCAAGCAATCAGAGATAATGAATTAAAAATCCTTGTAGACCCAATGTTCGGGGTGTCTAAAAATTCACTACAAGCATTACTTATTAGCTGTCGTTGTGAGGTAGACGTGATTCATGATCGTCATGATACAACCTTCGGTGGTCGTTTGCCTTCACCAAGTGCAGTGACACTTGCAAGACTTGCAAATATGGTTGTAGAGAAAAAGTATGATATCGGTATTGGAACAGATGGCGATGCGGACCGTCTAGGAATCATTGATGAAAAAGGAAACTATATTCATCCAAATGATATCATGGCGCTCCTTTATTACTATCTTCTCAAGTACAAAGGCTGGAGTGGACCAGTAGTAAGAAACATTGCAACAACACACCTTTTAGATGCTATCGCAGAAAAGTTCGGAGAAGAGTGCTATGAAGTGCCAGTAGGTTTCAAACATATTTCTGCTAAGATGGAAGAAAAAGATGCAGTAATCGGTGGAGAAAGTAGCGGTGGTCTTACCATTCGTGGACACATTAAAGGCAAAGACGGAATCTTTGCTGCAGGCTTACTTGTAGAAATGATTTGTGTAACGGGGAAACGTCTTGCAGAAATGCTTGATGAAATACACGAACAATTCGGTGACTTTGTTATGACAGAGGGAGACTTCAGATTCTCTTTAGAGAAGAAAGAAGCATTAGTACATTTGCTATTTAATGAGAAAAAACTTCCAGAGTTTGGTATAGAAGTAGAAAAAGTAAGTTATGAAGATGGCGCAAAAGTATACTTTAAAAATGGTGGATGGATTATCGCAAGATTCTCTGGTACAGAGCCACTCATTCGCGTATTTACTGAAATGTCATCAGAAGAAGAAGCAAAACAAATTAGTAAGGTTATGACTGATTTCTTAGGATTATAAGAGGTTATATATGGAAAAGTTATATACAGTATATGACTTTGGGGAAGGTGCTCCGAATTGGAGTATCGCCCCTTCAGTCATTATAGATGAGTATCCTTGGTATCAAGGAGGAAAGAAGCAGCTAACTTATGTACAGTGTGTCATTAGTAACAATCACATTTGTCTTAATGTAATAGGTGAGGATGAATATGTGAGGGCAGATGCAAAATGCTTAAATGACCCTGTGTACAATGATAGCTGCTTTGAATTTTTCTTAACACCAAACAGTGAAAAAGGTGGTAGTTATTTTAACATCGAAATGAACTGTAGTGGAACATTGTATCTAGCGTATAAAGATAACACAGAAGAAAGAAGACTTATAACCGAAGCGGAAGCAGAGGAAATAAGCATTCACACACAACGCTTAGAAGATGGTTGGACACTTATGATACAAATCCCCATCGCAATATTAGAAGCAATGTGTGGCTATAAAATTGAAAAAAACATGTGGCATGGTAACTTCTATCGTTGTGGTGGAAGTGAAGACCAGCAATATGCATGTTGGAATAAAATCGAGTGGGAGCATCCGAACTTTCACTTACCAAGTACCTTCGGGACATTGGCAATAACAACTGTAGACAAGGGAAATATATAGGAGGAAACTATGTTTAACGTACAAGAAGTATTTAGTCAAATGACATTAAGAGAAAAAATTGGACAAACATTTTTACAATACTATCAAGGATATGAAGACCTACCAGAATCACTTGTTGAGATGAACAAAAAAGGTGAATTAGGCGGCATTATCTTCTTCTCAGGCACAAACGTGAGAAGCCTTGATCAGTTACGTGAGATGAACAAACGTATCCAAGGACATGCAGCAGAAAATCGTTTCAACATTCCAATCCTTTTAACAATTGACCAAGAAGGTGGACAACTTACAGCGATACATAAAGGAACAACAATGTTCCCAGGAAATATGGCTATGGGCTTTGCAAATGATGAGTCTATGGCATATGAGCAAGGAAAACATGTAGCAAAAGAACTTAAGTATGCAGGTGTGGATGTATGTTACGCACCAGTACTTGATGTAAGCTATGACCGTATCAATGGTGTGCCAGTAGTAGATAACCGTATGTACTCAAGCAAGCCAGAAGTAGTAGCAGATATGGGTACAGGATTCATCCGTGGTCTTGAAGAAGAAGGTATCGTAGCATGTGGTAAGCACTTCCCAGGTATGAGACTTACTCAAGAAGATACACACTTCAAGATGGATGTACACCCTGGCGATATGGCACGTCTACTTGATGTAGAACTTGTACCATACAAAAAAGCTATTGCAAATGGACTTGGTAGTATCATGATGCATCATGGTATTTTCCCACCACTTGATTCAGAAAAACCAGCATCAATGTCTAAAAAAGTAGTGGATTACTTACGCAACGAACTAGGTTTTGATGGTCTTGTTATTACAGATGACCTTATCATGAAAGCTGTACTTGATGCGTATGGTGAAAAGCAACCACTTGTAGAAGCGATGAACGCAGGATGTGATATCGTGATGTCTACATGTGCAGGTCCATGGTATGTAGATTACATGGAAGAATGTGTACAAAATGGAACAGTAACAGAAGAGCGTATCAACGAAGCGTGTCTACGCGTACTTGAATACAAAGCGAAATACAACTGTGGACAGTTCCCAGAAGAAAAAGAATTTGATAAAGCATATGGTGATAAGATTGCTTATGAAATTGCAAAAAAATCACTTATCCTTTACAAAGGTGACAAGCAAGATTTCCCAGTAAAATTAGAAGAAAGCCAAAAGTTAGGTATTATCTTTGGTAACCCAGCACGCCTTGTAATGAGTGATGCAATCAACCTTTATGAGAAGTTATCAATCGAAGATACTATTAAAAAGCATGGCTACCATACAAATACAAAAGAAGCTATCATGCCATGGAGACCAACTCACATGGAAATGGTATCAGTAGGCGATATCGCTATTATTTCTGACTACGTTATCTTCACAACAGTTAATGCATACTGCTTCGAAGAGCAAATCGAAACACTTAAGTATGTAAGAGACTTCTGCCCAACTAAGAAAATTATTGGTGTAGCAACAAGAAGTCCAGAAGATGCGAAAGTTTTAGCAGAATACTGTGATTATGTCGTTGTAACAGGTGGTCTTACACAAGTTACTTTAGATGCTTTAGTAGAAGCAATCTTTGGTGATGGAGACTTCGAATTCAATCCAGCAAAACAATTATTCTAGTAACAAGTAAGATGCCACTTTTACAACTCGTAGAACAGTTGCAGAAGTGGCTTTTTATCGAAAAATAGTTTATACACTAACAACATAACTATGAGGTGAAAAAAATGAGCTTTCAACAAAATGTAAAAAACTTTACAACATCTTATCATCGTTTACAAAATGACCAAGTACTTGCTAGTGAAAAGGAAATGCCAGGAAAGGCATACTTTATTGAAGATAACAATATTTTAGCAATTCCAAGAGAAGATGGGGACTGCCGTTACCCATTTGGACAAAATGGGTTTAACTACTGGGTATATGCATCCGGCTATATGCACAGTAATGAAGGTCTTTTCTCTCCATACCTACGTGCATCTGAAGGACAAGAGCCAAAGATTGCATTCTTTGCAGGCTTTAAAGGTGAAGAGAAGTACAATGTCGTGCCAATCCTTTCAGTACCAATGATGGATGAGCAAATTAAGACAGAGCGTTACTCAGTCTTTACAAAAGCATCTGCATACTACGTAACAGAAACAGAAGGTGTGACTTTTGCGATTCGTACTTTCGTAGATGAAGCTAAGAAGATGTACTTCACTTTATCAGCAGAAAATACAACAGATGAAACAAAAGAGTTCTTCGTATCATCATACTTCAATCCATTCCTCAAAAATGCAGTAATGGAAGGCGCAGAAAACAGATGGTTCAGACAAAGTGGTGTGGTAGAAAAGAAAGAGGGACAAAACTTAGATAACTTCTTAATCGAAGTATACGAAGAGCGTGACCGTGGAGCGATGGCACCAAACTATGGTGTATTCACACGTAACCTTACACTTACAGAAGGTGCAACACTTGTTAAGGCTGAAGAGACAGCTTCAAGAAATGACTATGTAGGTGGCGTTAGAAGTTCATTACATACACCACAAGCACTATTTAATGGTACATTTGGTGAAGATACAAAGAAACTTGCAACCTTTACAGAAGTATCAGTAGCAGCAGATATGCTTCATATGGAACTTAAACCAGGCGCAAGTATGCGTGTCGACACAGTAATGACTTACTGCTTCGAAGATGAAGATATGGAAGTAGCAATCAAAGAAGTGCCAAGTCCAGCACATATGGATACAGTAGAAGAAAAAATGATCGCTGTAGAGACAGAAAGACAAGCAGATATGAAAGGTACTTTTGGTAAACGCCTTGGTGGAAAAATCAAAGAAGAAGTATTCAACTCATTCTTCGAGCACCTTAAAAAACAAGTAGAATTCTGCTCAGTAATCAAAGGTTACATCCAGTTATCAAGCTTCTCACTTATCGGTATTCGTGATGTATTCCAAGCAATAGAAGGTCTTGTATTCTGGGAGCCAGAAGTAGCAAGAGCAAAAATGCTTGAAGGACTTAATTTCATCCAACCAAATGGTAGATGTCCAAGACAATACTCACTTCCTCGCTTTGAAGGAGACACACCAGGTATGGACCTTCGTCCATTCATCGATCAAGGTGTATGGGTAATCTCTACTATTGCAACTTACCTTCGTTTCACACAAGACTTCAGTTTCTTAGAAGAAAACTGTGGTTACTATGACTTCGTGAATGAGAAAGCACATATTGCGAAGAAGTTAGACAAAGAAAGCTCAGTACTTCAACATATGTTTGATATTATGGATTACCTTCTTACAAACCGTGACCATGAGTTCACAAAATGTGTATGTGCATTATACGGTGACTGGAATGATGCGTTAGATGGTCTTGGTGTAAGTAAAGATAAGAGCAAAGAGTACGGTACAGGGGTATCTGTCATGGCAACACTTCAGGTATACCAAAACTGTAAAGAAATGATCGAGCTCCTTACACTTCTCGGTAAAGAGAAGTATCAAGATAGAATCGATGCTTATCAAGTGGCAATGGATGAAATTGCAGATGGTCTTAACAAATACGCAGTCATCCAAAATGAAGCAGGCGATAAGCGTATCGTACACGGATGGGGAGATGAAAGAGATTACTTAGTAGGTGGCTACTGTGATCCAGATAATGTAGCACGTGATGGTATTACTTCAAATGCATTCTGGGTACTTGCAGGTATGTATGATCAAGATCCAAGTATCAAAGACACAATCTTAGGCGCGTATGATAGACTTGGTTCAAAATACGGTCTTAAGACATTTGAGCCACACTTTGAAAAAGGCACACCAGGGGTTGGTCGTATACCAAACTTACCAAAAGGTACAGCAGAAAATGGAGCAGCATACATCCATGCAAGTACATTTGGGGTTATGTCACTCTTCAGAATGGGTGAGACAGAAAAAGCGTGGGATGAACTTGCGAAATGTCTACCACTTACTCATGAAAAAGTATCTGTATCACCATACGTTATGCCAAACTCATACGGCTTCAATGAAGAAAAACAAATCGATGGGGAATCTATGCAAGATTGGCAAACAGGTAGTTCAAACGTTATGCTTAAAACACTTATCCGTTTCGTATTTGGTATAGAGCCACAATTCAATGGTGTATGGATTCAACCTTCTAAGAACATACCATTCGAAGCGACAACATTTGAAATCAAGATTAGAAATGCAAAAGTTGTGTTAAACTATAGCAACACAAATGCTGGCAAGCGTAGTTTTACAATCAATGGCAATGCACAAGAGGGTGTATTTGATAGTGTAATGCAATTAGATAAACTATGGTTAAGCAATGACTTTATTAGCAATAATGACTCTATTGTGATAGAAATTATTGACTAATTGAAGAATCAGCATGATAATACAAATAACTAGGCACTTAGAAGGTGCCTAGTTATTTGTCAAAAGGAGGGTATTATGAAAGCAATTAAAAATGGTAAAATATTGCATGAAGAGCAAGTCTTAACAAACAAAGTACTACTCTTTCAAGATCAGATAATTGACATTATAGACGAGGATGCTCTACCAGAAGGTATCGAAGTAATCGATGCTAAAGGGCATTACGTATCACCAGGTTTTATTGATGTGCATATTCATGGTTATCATGGTAAAGATACGATGGACGGTACGATTGAAGCCATTGAAACAATCGCCAAAGGTATCTGTGAAAATGGTGTTACATCATTTTTACCAACGACAATGACAATGTCAAAAGAAGCGATCACAACAGCATTAGAAGCAGCAAAAGTTGTAAAAGAAAAAGGTTGTATGGGAGCAGAAGTCATTGGTGTGCATATGGAAGGGCCTTACGTTAATGAGGCATTCAAAGGTGCACAAAATGGTAAGTACATTGTAAACCCAACACAAGAAGACATAGATTATGTAAAAGCATATAAAGATATTGTTAGACTTATTACGATAGCACCAGAAATTAAAGGGGCTACCGAGTTCATTAAAGAAATCTCAAATACCACAGATATTAAACTATCTATGGGACATAGCTCAGCAGACTATGACCAAGCAATGGAAGGTATAGCTTGTGGCATTAGCCACACCACACACCTTTTCAATGCGATGACACCACTACACCATCGTAATCCAGGTGTTGTAGGTGCAGCATTAGCAACAGATGTAAGTTGTGAAATGATTTGTGATACAATCCATGTAAACAAAGGTCTTTACCCACTCGTTATGAAAGCAAAAGCACCAGATAAGTTTGTACTTGTTACAGACTGTATGTGTGCAGGTGGATGTGCAGAGGGCGACTACGCATTAGGTGGTCAAAAAGTAATTGTAAAAGACGGTAGTGCAAGACTTGAGTGTGGCACATTAGCGGGAAGTATTTTACGACTCAATGAAGCGGTGGCTAACATCGTGAGACATACCACATGCCCAATTGAAAAAGCGGTAGCTTTCGCAAGTATCAATGCAGCAAAAGCCATAGGCGTTGACGATGTAAAAGGTACTTTAGACAAAGGCAAAGATGCGGATATTATTATTTTTGATGAAAATGTAAATGTCATTTACACAATAAACAAAGGGAGAGTAATTTATGAAAACAATTAAGTTAAACAACATGACAATCTACGTAACAGAAAACTACGATGCAATGAGCGCGCAAGGTGCAAATCTTATTGCAAACTTACTTAAAGTAAAGCCAAATGCTGTTTTAGGTCTTGCAACAGGTGGCACACCAGTTGGTATGTACAAAGAACTTATCACAAAAAATAAAGTTGGCGAAATTAGCTTTAAAGAAGTATCATCATACAACTTAGATGAATACTACCCAATCGAAAAATCAAATGACCAAAGCTATGACTACTTCATGAAAGACAACTTATTTAATCACGTAGATATCGATGTGACACGTACACATATTCCAAATGGTATGGCTGCAAATAGCACAGAAGAAAGCAAGGCTTATGATGCACTTGTACGTGCTACAGGTGGTGTAGACATCCAAGTACTAGGTATTGGATCAAATGGCCATATCGGATTCAATGAGCCAAGTGATGTATTTGAACCAGCGACACACCGTGTACAATTAGACGAAAGAACAATCAAAGATAATGCAAGATTCTTTGGTTCTATCGAAGAAGTACCAACAGAGGCTATTACAATGGGAATTGGTACAATTATGACAGCAAAATCAATCCTTTTACTTGCAAGTGGCAAAGGTAAAGCGCCTATCCTTGCAGAAATGCTTACAGGCAAAGTAGACCCACGCGTTCCAGCATCAATCTTACAATTCCATCCAAATGTAACAGTTGTATTAGATGAAGAAGCTGCAAGTGAGTTATTGAGTAAAATTCAATAAAAGATAGGAAAAATTTATATAGTTTGTAGCATATGTTGACAAGAGTAAATGGATATTATATAATATGATTAACTAATGTTAATAAATAATAAAATCGAAATAACGATTAAAGTATGTTACTGACAAAATCAGGCATAAACTTTATCCAATGGACACTATGTACTTTGGGAGGTTTATGCTTTTTTTTATACTTTTTAAAAGTAATGGTTATAAAAACTAGAAAAAAAGTAAACATATAACTATAAAAGCATATAAATTCAGGAGGTCATTTGAAATGAAACAATTAACAGTTATCGTAAAGGCAGAATCAGGATTACACGCAAGACCAGCAGGCGTAGTAGCAAAAACAGCTGCAACATTCGCAAGCACAATCACATTAGAAAAAGACGGCAAAACAGCAGATGCTAAAAGATTATTAAACATCTTATCATTAGCAGCTAAAGAAGGCGATAGCATTCTTATCACAGCAAATGGTGCTGATGAAGAGCAAGCAGTTGAAGCAATCAAAAACGTTATAGAAGCTGAGTAGGAGTGGACAACATGATTTTAGAGGGAATTGGAGCTTCCAAAGGAATAGCGATTGGAAAAGTATTCATCAAAGAAACTGGTACAAATACTATTCCTAATCATTGTATAACAGATGTTGAAGCAGAAGTTAAAGTATTCGAAAATGCTAAAGAAGTAGCAGTAACTGAACTACAAGAGCTTTACAATAAAGCACTTGAGCAAGTAGGCGAAGAGCATGCACAAATCTTTGATGTACACCAAATGCTTGTACAAGATTTAGATTTACATGATCAAGTTGTTCAAGGTATCACAGACAATAAATGGAATGCAGCTTATGCAGTAGAGCAAGCAGCAATCATTATTGCAGGTATGTTTGAAGCGATGGATGATCCATACCTTCAAGAAAGAGCAGCAGATATCAACGATATTTCAAAGCGTCTAATGGGTATTATCACAGGTAAACGTGAAGTATCTTTAGCAGATATTAATGAGCCTGTTATCGTAGTAGCGAAGGACTTATTCCCTTCAGATACAATCCAAATCAATAAAGACTATGTATTAGGTTTCATCACTGAAGATGGTGGGAAGATGTCACACTCTGCTATTTTAGCAAGAACGATGCAAATTCCAGCTGTTGTAGGTATGAAAGATGCCTTAACAATTCTAGAAAACAATGCTGCACTTATCTTAGATGGTAAAAGCGGTCAAGTATTCCAGAATCCATCTGCTGACACATTAGCAGAGTGGGAAGTGAAAAAAGCTGAGTACGAAGCATACAAAGAAGCTTTACAAAAGCTTATGGGTACTGCAAACCGTACAATAGATGGCGTAGAAATCGAAGTAAACGCTAACATCGGAAGTCCAAATGACATCGAAGGCGTATTAGCAAATGATGCAAAAGGTATTGGTCTTTTCAGAAGTGAATTCCTTTACATGGATGGTGTAGCACTTCCAACAGAAGAAGAGCAATTTGTAGCTTACAAAAAAGTTCTTGAAGCAATGGAAGACCGCGTTATTATCCGTACATTAGATATCGGTGGCGATAAAGAACTTCCATACCTAGACATTCCAAAAGAAGAAAATCCATTCCTAGGATACCGTGCGATCCGTATTTGTCTTGATCAGCCAGAGCTTTTCAAAGTACAATTACGTGCGTTACTTCGTGCAAGTAGCTACGGTAAATTAGGAATCATGTTCCCAATGATTGCTACTTTAGAAGAACTTAAATTAGCAAAACAAATTTTAGCAGAGACAAAAGCAGAGCTTATTGCAGAAGGCGTTACTGTAAGTGAAGACTTAGAAATAGGTATGATGATTGAAACACCAGCAGCAGCACTTATTTCAGATGTATTAGCAGAAGAAGTAGACTTCTTCAGCATCGGTACAAACGACTTAACACAGTATACTTTAGCAGTAGACCGTATGAATGCAAAAATTGCGAAGCTTTATGATACACATAACTTAGCTGTATTAAGAAGCATTAAGATGATTGTAGACAATGGTCATAAAGCAGGTATCTGGGTAGGTATTTGTGGTGAGTCAGCAGCAGATACAAGTCTTACAGAAACTTACTTAGCAATGGGCGTTGATGAATTATCAGTAAGTGCGGGAGCAGTATTAGAGCTTAGAAAAAAAATTCAAGAAATCAACGTAAGTGAAGCTAAAGCTAAATTAAACATCTAAAAATAACGAGGGGGGCAAGTTCATGGAGTACCAAATTATCAAGGTATATAACAACAATGTAGTACTAGCGAAGCAGGGTGATAAACAAGTGGTATTGGTTAGTAAGGGCATTGGCTTTGGTAAAAAAACAGGCGATTCGTTAAAAAATGATGGTAGCATTGAAAAGGTATTTTATGAACTAAGTCCTACTGAGTCAAAATCCAATCTAAGTACGATGAATCACATGAGTGAAAAAAGTGAGTATGTGATTGAAGAGTTTCTTAAAATGATGCAAGATAAGATGGGATCTTTAATAGATAACTACACAAGCTCTATAAAAGAACACATTGAATTTGCCATAGCAAGACTTCAAATGGGACTAGAAATAGAAAATCCCTTTTTAGAAGAGATAAAGGGATTTTATAAGACCGAATATCATATGGCAGGTGTTGCAAGAACGCTTATAAAAAAGCGTATGCATATGGATATTGGCGATGAAGAGCAAGGCTTTATAGCGCTGCATCTTCATGCTGCTAAAACCCAGAAATCTCTGAAGGAAACCATAAAAACCACCCGAATCTTTGGTCGATGTATAGAAATCATCGAAGAAGAAAGTGGCTACCCTATTGCTCTTAAGAAGACAGTAACGAAGCAATTTATGAATAATCTTAATATCATGCTTAAGCTCAATGCAAAAGGCAAAATACCAAGATTAGCGCTCAAAGAAAGTGTTGCAACTCAGTTACCCAGAGCTTATGAAATCGCACAGCATTTAGGTGCATATCTTAATAAAGAGAAGTATCTTACTCTGTGTGAGGATGAAATAGCGTACTTAGCTATTGAGATTGAACGTCTTATTCAACTCATAAGTTTAGATGTAAAACCTACAGAAACAGTGAAAATTAGCCCAAGACTTGGAGCGGTTGAATTAAGTCAGCGTGCACCTATGTATATAAAGTACCTAGGTGGTAAAGATAATATCGTTAATATAGATGCATGTATAACAAGGCTAAGAGTCACTGTTAAAGATAAAGCTTGTGTACAAGAAAAAGAGTTACGTGAATTAGGTGGCACAGGTATCATATGGCCATCTCAGACATGTATACACATTGTCTTAGGAGCAAGAGCGGAACAAACCGCAGAAACAATAAAAGAATATATTGAAATAAAGGAGGACGCAAATGTTTAACTTTTTTAAAAAATTAAAAGGCATTGAATTATGTTCACCACTTACAGGAAATGCAGTTGCATTAAGTGAAGTGCCAGATGCAGTATTTGCAGAGAAAATGGTAGGAGACGGGATTGCCATTCGTCCAACATCTAATAAAGTAGTAGCACCTTGTGACGGAAAAGTAGTTCAAATCTTCCCAACAAACCATGCAGTAGGTATTGAAGTAGAAGGTGGTATAGATTTACTTATTCACGTAGGTATTGATACAGTAGAGCTTAAAGGTGAAGGCTTCACACGTTTAGTTGAAGAAGGCACAGATGTAAAGAAAGGTCAACCTATCTTAGAGATTGACTTCGATAAAATCAATGAATTAGGCAAACCAACTATTACACCATTTATCGTTACAAACATGGATCAAGTAGAGATTAAATCTATGCACCAAGGTCCAGTAACTGCTGGTGAAACAGTGGTAATGACTGTTAAAGTAAATAAATAAGTAACAAAAAAAGAGATATCCAAAGGATGTCTCTTTTTTTGTGCGATTATTACAATTAATTCCAACATATTACGTGGTTGACAATGCATTATTTCTTGTATATAATAAGTATGTAACATTTAGTTAATAAATGTGCATTAAAGACATTTATTAATACATAAGGAGGAAATTCATTTTATGAAAAGATTAATGGGAGTGGTAGCTTTAACTTGTATGACTTTAACAGCTACTGTAAATGCTACACCAGCAGAAAGTGTTACAACTGAAAAAGTAATGACAGAAGAAGGATACGTTCTTACTAAAGAAGGTAATAGCGTTGTAAATATAATAGATAATATCACAGCTACATATATGCAACCAGAAGGTAGAACTATTGATAGTATAGTAGAAGGTCAACTACCAACAGATAAGGTAGGGGCTATTTCGACAGTAGTTGCAGAGCAAGCAATTGTAAGAGAAGAACCAAACCAAGACTCAAATATCGTGAATTATATTAATCAAGATATTCCAGTGTTTGTAAGTGAAAAAATAGATAACTATTATAAAGTAGAAATAGAAGGTATTGAAGGATACATATATAGAGAACAGCTAGACGAAACGACGCTAGCAACAGTTCCTTATACACGCAGTGAATTAAATACACCACCAGCGGAAAATCCTAAGTACTTAGGAAATGAAGTTGTAGAGTATGCAAAACAATTCTTAGGTAATCCTTATGTGTACGGTGGTAATAGCTTAACAAAAGGTACAGATTGTTCAGGGTTTACATCTCAAGTATTTAAAAACTTTGGGATTAATCTTCAACGTAGTTCAAGATCACAGTATGCATCAAATGGTTATAAAGTAAGCAAGGATCAACTTTTACCAGGAGACTTAGTTTTCTATGGCTATAACGGTCACATTGATCATGTAGCGATTTATGCAGGTAACGGACAGATTGTACATGCAAGCACACCAAAGACAGGAATTTGCATGGGTAAATTAGAATATGGTAAGCCAATCATCGGAATGAAACGTGTGATAAAATAATGAAAATGCTCTTGGAAACAAGGGCATTTTATTTTTTTGCGAATAAAACTGGTGGAATATGCAAAAATAAAGATATGAAAAGTAGGATAAGGAGAAGAAAATGGGAAGATATATAAAAATAGCTTTATTTGTTGCAATGAGTTTTCTAAGTATAGGGCAAGTCAAAGCGGATGAACCGAGACTACTGCCTATCTATTCTGTCTACACCCAAGAGAAGAAAGTGGCTCTTACTTTTGATTGTGCGTGGGGTGCCAGTGACATTCCAGAAATTCTAACTATTCTTAAAGAAAATGAGGTTCCAGCTACCTTTTTTATGGTAGGGGATTGGATACGTAAGTACCCAGAGGAAGTTAAAAGTATAGCAGCAGAGGGCCATGAACTAGGGAATCACTCAGATAAGCATCCACATGTCACCAAACTTGATAAAGAAGAGATTAAAAAGGATATTCGCTTTGCACACAACACTCTTAAAGAACTGACAGGTGTAGATGCAAGGTTGTACCGCCCACCGTATGGCGAATACAACAATACAGTCATTGAAGCAGCGAACGAATGTCAGTATTATACAATCCAATGGGATGTGGATTCTTTAGATTGGAAAGAATACGGGAAAGAACAACTTATCGATAAAGTACTCAAACATAAGAACTTAGGTTCCGGCTCTATCATTCTCATGCATAATGATACCAAGTACACCAAGCATGCACTAGATACGATTGTGAAGGGACTTAAACAAAAAGGGTATACATTTGTGACGGTATCAGACCTTATCTTAAAAGAAGGCTACACCATCGACCATACCGGTAGACAATATCCAGCGTCATAAACATTATAAAGCTACATTACAAGTGTAATGTAGCTTTTATCATATCTATACGATATCGCATAGTACTATGTCAGTTAAGAGAGTAGTATATGCTTTTACAGGTATCTAACTGTTCTTTAAAAAGCGGAAGCATCAAAATATCGAGTTCGGAACTTAATGTTAAAATTTCAGTGTTTTGTAAGTCGTAATTATTGTCTACAAGAGCGTCACTTAGTTGTCGTTTCAGTAAATAAATTTTAGTTGTACGCAGTGATGTGTCAATCATCAAAGTCGCCTCACTTTAAGAAAGCTACATGGGAGTCAACTCAAGATGCCTACTATATCATATGCAGAAGTTACCAATTGGTGACGTTTAACTACAACCAGTTGTAGTTCCGCATTGGGTACAAACTTTACACGTGCCATTTTTCACCAGCTTATTGCTCTTGCATACAGAACAGACTTCATAATCATAGGATGTAACAGTCGTTAAAGGAGAGGCTGGAACTGAGGGCGTAGGCGGTGCTGCACCCTCGGGTTTAACTTGACAGTAGGTATAGTCACCTAGTTCGATATCGATGATTTTACTGATAAGGTCGGAGATCGAATCCGCCATCTTGATATAAGGGTGGCCAGAGACAAAGCCACTTGGTTCAAATTTCTGGCCGCGATACATACGAGAGATGTTTTGAGGTTCCACACCATACTGGAGCATTTCTGAAACGGTGGTGGAAATGCTATCTAAAAGGCCTTTAACCAGAGAGCCTTGACGGCCCGCAGAGACATACAGTTCACCAATCTTGCCATTCTCATAAAAAGAAACAGTAAGGTAAAGCTTCAATCCACCAATTTCAGCTTCGTGGACATGGGCATGGCGAATACCTATTGGTTTTTTGCGCGTAGGAATACAGTGTGTGGAGATTTCGGTGGCATAAGCTAACAAGGCGTCATAGGAGAGGGTGTGTAAGTCTGTTGAAACAGTCGTGTTAAGAGAGGTGTTTAGTGGCTGAGAAGCTTTGCAACCATCTCTATACAAGGCGATGGCTTTTACACCTAACTGCCATGCTTTGTGATAAATGGTCTGTACATCATCCGTAGTAGCATTTTGGGGTAGGTTGACAGTTTTTGAGATGGCACCAGATACATGGGGGGTAAGTGCTGCCATCATCTTTACGTGACCATCTGGGGAGATGTAGCGTTTACCGGTACCGCAGGTATTAGCGGTATCAAAGATAGCGTAGTGATTTTCTTTAAGGTAAGGGGCACCTTCTAGTTTGCCATCAAGCAAGAACTGGGTGCGTGGATCTTTACGAAGAACGTAAGAGACAATGCTATCTATCTCTGATGATGTATAACCTAAGTTAGCTAAAGCGTCAGGAAGCAGAGGATTAATCAGTTCCAATACGCCACCACCCACTAATTTCTTATATACCACATGGCTAAAGAAAGGTTCACAAGAAGTGGTAGCACAGTCCATAGCAAAGGCAATGGTACCTGTAGGTGCAAGTACAGACACTTGAGCGTTTCTAAAGCCGTAGATTCCGCCGTAGTGAAGAACGTCTTCCCAGACTTTAAGCAGGGCATCACTGAGCTCAGTAAAATCAAGAGTCTTAAGGAAACTATGATTAATGGTTACTGGTGCATAAGAAAGCGCTTCGAAGTCGTCAGAAAGCGCTTTGGCTGCACGTGCATGGTTACGTAGCACACGAAGCATGGCTTGCTTATTTAAGTCGAAGTAAGTGAAGGGTGAGAGTACCTTTGCCATGAGTGAAGAGGTGAAGTAAGAGTAGCCGGTCAGTAAGCTCATTAACGTTGCTGCAATAGTACGTGCTTCTTCACTATCATAAGGAAGGCCTAAAAGCATAAGGAGGGCACCTAAGTTTGTAAGGCCTAGACCTGTGGTACGGAAATGATAGGACTTGCGTGCGATTTCAGGTGTAGGGAATTGGCCTTGATGAATGGTTGCTTCAAGAACGAGTTGGACCATTTTAATGCAGTGAAGATAGCCCTCTAAATCAAAGATTTTGGATGATACATCATAGAATTTCAAGATGTTGATGCTTGCCAGGTTACAGGCAGTATTATCTAAGAACATGTATTCCGAGCAGGGATTACTAGCATGGATGCGGTTATGACCAGAAGCTATGTCGCCATCTTCGCCGAAGGGGCAGGTGTGCCAGCTGTTGATGGTGTCATCAAACTGGATGCCAGGATCTCCACAGCGCCAAGCAGCAAAGGCAATGTCTTGAAAGAGCTTTGCAGTAGGGAGGGTATAGGCCACGGTGTCATCCATACGATTGATGAAATCAAAGGTAGCATCAGGGTTGAAGACGTCTTTCATAAAGGCATCAGAGACGCGAATAGAGTTATTAGCATTTTGGCCGGATACCGTCTCATAGGCCTCGCCATCAAAGTGAGTATCGTAGCCCATCTTGCCAAGTGCCACCACCTTATCTTCTTCATGGGCTTTCCACTGGATAAAAGCAGGTGCTTCGGGGTGGTTGATGTCTAGGACGTTCATCTTAGCGGCACGCCTTGTAGTACCGCCTGATTTGATGGCACCAGCATTGCGGTCAAAGACCTTTAGAAAGCTCATGAGACCCGAAGATTTACCACCACCAGAAAGGGGTTCGCCTTCGCCGCGGATACTAGACCAGTTGGTACCCACACCAGAGCCGTACTTGAAAAGTCTAGTCTCAGTGGTAAGGAGGTCTGTAAGGGAATGTTCACCAAGTAAGGTATCGGATACGCTTACGATAAAGCAAGCAGAGCCTTGGGTACGGGTATAAGCATCAGGAGAGGGGAATACTTCTTGTTTTTCTTCATCAAAGTAGAAGTGACCTTGGGGAGAGCCAGTGAGGCCGTAGGCTAGCTGAAGGCCTGTATTGAACCATTGAGGGCTATTGGGGGCCCACATCTGAGCAAGCATCATATAAGCGAGCTCGTTGTAAACGGTGGACTCTACATCAGGGGTAATGAGCTTTTCATCAAGGAGAGCATTTACCCAGAAAGTAACCATGCGATGGACAACTTGGCGAAAAGACGTCTCGTGTTTTTTTCTAAAGTATTTCGTGGCGATGATATCACAAGCAGTCTGAGAAAAATGAGTAGGGAACGCTAGGTCTTTCATATGTACAAGAACTTGTCCGGTTTGGTGATCCTTGAGGATCGTATCTACTGTATGCCATTGGAATAAGTCGTAGACAGACTGGTGGGGTGTAAGTGAACGGGTAAAATAAGGGGTGATAAGATCATTTAGTACCATAAAAACCTCCTATAAAATTAGAAAAGAATAATTATTATATAATATTTAAAATATCACAAAGAAATTTAAAAATCAATAGGTATATACAATATATAGTATATGTATGTGAAGTAAGTGACATATATACGTAGTAGTCTAACATTACCAATGATTTGAATACATAAAAAAGAAGCAGCTACAAAAAATAAAAGAAAACACTACATAAGGAGGCACATATGATTACACTTGCACTTACAAATGTACTAGACAGTAGCAGACAAGCCTTACAATTCATCTACCAGACGACCCAGACAAAGGGGCTGAAAGTTCATTGTATTTCTCCTGAAAATAATATTTTGTATATGCATAATAAACGTTTGCCGCTTAGACACTATATACAGGAACTTGAGAAAGAAAACTCCTGTGATTTGCTTATCGTAGACTTATCCAAAGAAGCGATGAGAAAGCAACTGTATGAGCACCTCAAGTTTCATGTGGTCATTTTATTTGAAGCGTATGAAAAGAAAAATAAAGTCAAGCGTGTCCACGTTACCCAACAAGTGCTCAGTCATATGCACACCAATTACTATATCCTCCCAGATAAGTATCGTCACCCAGATAAAACTGTCATTACCTACGGTTGGAGTAAAGATGCCCATATCTCAGCCACAAGTGCACAAAAAACAGCGGATGGTTACATGGAAATGCAATGTTGCATTGGCCAAAACATAGCGACCATAGATGGCCAGACTATACCACTGAAAGAATTTGGTGTAGCATCATCTCTCGATAGTATAGAAGGGGTATTAGCCGGCGTAGCAGCATTGGTGCTCTATGGCATCGATTTAGGCCAATACAATAAAAATTAAAGATTAAGCATAAAATTGTACAAGAGTTAATATATTTTATAGTGACAGATGAAAGCTGTTAAAGAACAAAAAGAGGATAAGGGAGAGGTGTAAGATGACAGAGCACATATTAGAAAATAATGAAGTACTCATTGTAGGAAGAGTAGTAAGTGGACTTGTTTTTAGTCATAAAGTTTATGGAGAAGGCTTTTATAGTTTTAATTTAGAGGTACCAAGACTGAGTGATTCAGCAGATATTTTACCTGTAACAGTATCAGAAAGATTATTGCCTAGCTTAGGAAATATCGAAGGAAAAATATTTGATATTTCAGGGCAATTTAGATCATATAATCAATATGAAGATGGCAAAAACCGTCTTATACTCACTATCTTTGCTTTAGAAATTACAGAAGTGAGTGAGCAAGAACTCTTAAAAAATAAAAACACTATTTATCTTGACGGTTTCGTATGTAAAGACCCAGTGTACCGTACGACTCCTTTCGGAAGAGAGATTACAGATCTACTTTTAGCAGTGAATCGTTCCTATCATAAGTCAGATTACATACCATGTATTACCTGGGGAAGAAATGCAAGGTATGCTCAAGGACTTAAAACAGGCGCTCATATCCAAGTATGGGGTCGTATCCAAAGTAGAGAATACCAAAAGAAATTAGAAAGTGGCGATGCTATTAGCAAAGTAGCTTATGAAGTATCTATTTCTAAGATGGAAATCGTAGAAGAGCAAAAATTAGAAGAAGGTATGGAAATTACGGAGCCAGAAGCTGTAGAAGAAATTTAAAAAATAGGCTAATTAAAAGCATGCTTTTAATTAGCCTATTTTAAATTCACGGATTTTAGTATATAATTCTATCTAAAGGAGGCTTCTATGTATTATGTGATTCGACAAAATCGTAAGACAATAGCCATAAGTATTGATGATGCATTAAAGGTATGTGTCAAAGCACCTTGGTCTGTATCCGATACAGAGATAGAAATGCTTCTACAGAAGAAGAAAGAATGGCTAGAAAAAGCCACTCAGCATAAGATGGCACATAGGCAAAAGTGCGATTGGCTCGCACAGGGGGAGATTCCATATCTAGGAACTTTAAAAAAAATTAATGTTAAAGAGAGTAAAAATCATAAAAGTTGTATAAAACTAATAGATGAATGCTTTTATATGGAAGTACCGAATGTACAAGACGTAGTAGGCATCAAGCAGCTGATGGCACATTATAGAAGGGAAGAAGCCCGTAAGCTTTTTACAGAACTAACGAACACCTACTGTGGTTTATTAGGCTGTAGGTACAATAAGATTACTATAAGAAAGCAAAAAACAAGGTGGGGAAGTTGCTCGAGTAAGGGAAATATAGCCTATAATGTAAAGCTTTTAGGCGCGCCACTACCGGTTATTGAATATGTGATTTTGCATGAAGTAGCACACCTTAAGCATTTTAATCATAGTCAGTGCTTTTGGGATGAAGTAGAGAGGCATATGCAAGATTACAAGAAACGTCAGCAGTATTTAAAAGAAAACCATTGTATGTTCAATGTTGAGTAAATGAGGTGAATAAATGAAGCAAGGATTAACTCAAGTATACTGTGGAAATGGAAAAGGTAAGACAACAGCCGCCATAGGACTGGGGATACGTGCATTAGGAAACAATATGAAGGTCATTATGATTCAGTTTTTAAAGCATGGACATACGGGCGAGTGCAAGATGCTGAAAACATTAGAGCCTGCGTTTAAAGTATTTCACTTTGAAAAAGAGCGAGGTTTTACTTGGGCACTTAACGAAGAAGAAAAGAGCGAATTAAAGCAAGAGATTAATATGGCTGTAAAGTTTGCAAAAAAAGTAATGGATACAGGGGAATGTGATGTACTCATACTGGATGAGCTTTTGGCAGCGGTGGAGACAGAGTTTGTAAGCTTACAAAGTTTAGAAGAGCTTATACAAGCCAAGCCAGAGGCCATGGAATTAGTCTTAACGGGGCGTGTATTACCGCCAAGCATTGAGGCGGATGTGGATTATATTAGCTATATTGAGGCAGTGAAGCATCCTATGGAAAAAGGCATTGAAGCAAGAGCGGGTATCGAATATTAAATTAAGGGGGACACAAAAGATGAATAAAGAGTTTTGGAAAAGTTTATTAGCAGTAGTAGGCGGGTACGTTCTTTTTACATGGTTGATTACCGATAACTGGGGGACATATAAATATATGCCACTCCTCGTTTTGATAGGCTCCTTAGGTACTTTCTTCTTTATAGGAAGCCTATTACATAAGAAGGTTAACTTAGTAGGTACAGCCATAGGAATCTTTTTACCACATATCATTGGTGATATCATTTATATAGTAGGTATTAATCAACAGAGTGAAGCGTGTATCAAGCTTTTCAGACAGATTGTACCACATGTGTATATGAGTCGATCATTCCTAGATTTCGCACAGTTACAACCAAGCACAAAGATAATTATCATGACACTGATTATCATCCCATTAAGCATTGGTGCAGTGATACTTGGAAGTAAAGGCCGTGAAGCTGTGCGTACAAGTGGTAAATGGTTCTTTAATAATACACTAGTATGGGCAACACACTTCTTCATGTTCCTTGTCCTTACAAACTTAGCAACTAAAAATCCAAAGATTTTCTCAGATCAGCAAGCGATGATGGTATTTGCTATTTTAGCGACTTTGGTTATTTTTATCGGATACTTCTTTACAGGACGCGCTTGTCACACGATTAAAAATGTTGTTGGACAAGTAACTTCTATGATTTCAGTTACACTCACAGGACTTATTTTATATGTAGGGATGCTATTTGTAATGGTAGATGCAGGGATTTTTGAAAGATACATCTTGCCAGTAGCGACTTCTTTCATAGGTATCATGTGTAAGGAACTTGCTATCATGACAGGAGCAACAGCAAAATTAATTAGTCAGTATGGCTTCTTAGCGACAGGTATTATGCTCATTGTACCAGTGGTACTTTTATGTGTAGGTAAGTTCGTATCACAAAGTGAAGCGAAACTCAGTACAGAAGGCGTAGAAGCAAGTAGTCAAGAAGCAAAATAAAAAGACGAGGCATGATGCCTCGTCTTTTTATTTTAGCTATCTAAGAGATGTTCCATGTTATAAAGACCAGCAGCTTTTGGTGCTAAAAACTTGGCAGCTTTTAGAGCGCCTACTGCAAAGACTTCTTTTGATGCTGCAGAGTGTGATAAAGTGATGACTTCATCGGTGCCAGCAAAGATAATATCATGGTCACCAACGATGGTGCCACCACGAACGGCATGGATGCCGATTTCTTGTTTTGGACGTTTCTCACGAACAGTAGAACGGTCAAAGCGTAATGCATAAGCATCATCTAATGTTTCATTAATGGCATCTGCAATCGCAAGGGCAGTACCACTTGGTGCATCGATTTTTTGGTTGTGATGTTTTTCAATGATTTCAATATCAAAACCACTATCACTTAAGATTTCTGTCGCACGTTTTGCTAGGGTAATCAGAAGATTAACCCCTAAAGACATATTGGCAGAGAAGAAAATAGGAATTTCCTTACTTGCAGCTTGTAAGAAGCAGATGTCTTCATCAGTAAGGCCTGTTGTACATACAACAACTGGAATGTGCTTACTCATAGCATATTCAAGAAGTGGCTTTACAGCCTTAGCAGTAGAAAAGTCTATAATAACATCTACAGGAACATCACATTCACTGATTTTCTCATAAACAGGGAATGGATTAGGTATAGAAAGATTTGGGTCTACACCAGCTACTAATTTTAAAGAAGGGTGTTCAGGTAGAATACGAGAAATTACCTGACCGATTTTACCATTACAGCCGTGCATTAATATATTTGTCATAAGAGCATACCGTCCTTTCTATTCTATATTAACCTAAAAGTCTAGCTTGTAAAAGGAGTTCTTTTAGCTTTGCAGTATTTGCAGCAGATAGATTGGTGAGAGGAAGTCGGCAAGGACCTGCCTCAAAGCCCATAATGTTCATAGCGGCTTTTACTGGGATAGGATTAACTTCGCAGAAAAGTGCATCGATGACAGGGAGCAACTCAAGTTGAAGCTTTAATGCAGACTGGGTATCGCCTTTGAGGTAAAGGTCTACGATGTCATGAGTTTCCTGAGGGGCGATGTTTGAAAGTACAGAGATAACACCTTTGCCGCCAAGAGAAAGTACAGGAATGATTTGGTCGTCATTACCAGAGTAGATAGGAAGTGCATCACCACAAAGGTGAGCAATCTGAGCGACCTGAGACATATTACCACTTGCTTCTTTGATACCTACCACATAGTCAAGCTTTGAAAGTTCATAAGCTGTAGCAGGTGTAATGTTAAGACCTGTACGACTTGGTACGTTGTATAAAATCATAGGAAGGTCACTGCCTTCACCGATAGCCTTAAAGTGTTGGATAAGGCCTTCCTGAGTTGCTTTGTTGTAGTAAGGGGTTACTTGTAAGCTAGCATCTGCTCCAAGCATTTTTGCACGTTTGGTGAGTTGGATACCATGACGTGTATCATTGCTACCGGTACCTGCGATGACAGGTACACGACCTTTTGTACGATCCACAGCTACGCGGATACATTCTAAATGTTCATCATCTGTCATGGTAGATGCTTCACCTGTGGTACCACAGATAATGATAGCATCTGTACTATGCTCTATTTGATAATCAATAAGTTGTTCAAGTCTTTCAAAATCAATATCTCCATTTTCATAAAATGGTGTAACAATTGCGACACCAGCGCCTTCAAAAATAGCCATTTCTATCAATCCTCTCAGTATAATAAATTTTGTTAAAGATTAAGCTTCAACCAATGTGTTGGAAACTATAAGAAGAAAATCAATAGAAAGTCTACCTAGTATATAGTATTCAACACAGTCTTGTGCGTACACTGGCTCAAATAAAAACAAAAAAAGCCAGCTACGTAGAAGCTGACTGTGGGAACATCATAAAGTATGTTAAGCATACAATATAGACACAGTAGCACACCATCTTAGTAACTAAGATGACAGTGATATAGTTATTCACTATACCCCCAGAAGTAAGCCCTACAAGTAGCATACATCTTCGGCGATTCTCCCTTTCTATATCAATCATATTTTCTTGTAAAAATCATGATATATACTTATAAGTCTCGCACCTCTACGTGGTTTAAAGCTATTGAATTTGGAATCATCATAGCATTTTGGAAAACATAAGTCAATATTTAACGAAATAAAATAAAAAATTATTTCGTTTTATAGTATGATAAATGCTATAAAAAGTGTGACAATAAAGAAGTTTAAATTATTTTAAGGGGGTAGGTGTATAAATTCTTCCTAAAGGATACATACTTAAATATGAAACTTATGGAAAGAAGGAATACAAATGAGTAATAAAGAAACCAAAGAGAAGTTATTTAACGCCTTATCACCAGACCAACAGATGAAGTTAGAGATTGCAGAGGAGCTAGGCCTTCTTGATAAAATCCAAGAAGGTGGCTGGAAGAACCTTACACCAAAAGAGACTGGGCGTATCGGTGGTCTTATGACTAAGAAGAAAAGAGAAATGAAGGCAAAAGAACAAGAAAACAATGCATAATAGAAGAATCTATCTTAGTTTAGCAAGTTACAAAGGCTACTAAGATAGATTTTTTTTTACCTAATTACGAAACAATGTTACATTTGTTTATTGACAATGAAACATTGTTGCGTTAAGATAATTTTATAATCTGAAAATGATAAAGGAGTGCTGTAAAATGGAAAATCAAAAAAGAAACTTAAACATAAATGGGTCAGGGAGTTATCCAGGGGGAGAGTTTGACCGAGTGAGCATCGCAGGATCAGGGAAAATTACGGGAGACCTTAAGTGTGAAAAATTCTCTACAGCAGGAAGTAGTAAAGTAGAGGGCAATATCGTATGCGACAGATTTAGTGTGGCAGGAAGCAGTAAGATCGAAGGTAATGTGAAAGGACGAAAGATTGAAATCAATGGCTCATGTAAAATCGTGGGAGGGATTGAAGGCGAGGAAGCACGCATCTGTGGTTCAGCAACTATTGAAGGCGGTGCAAAAGTCGGGAAGCTTGGGATTTATGGCAGTGTAGCTATTGGTCAAGACATTGAAGCGGAGGAATTATGTATTAAGGGAATGCTTAAACATGAAGCCTTTATCAATGCAGAAAAGGTTATCATTGATAGCAGCATGAATACAGGTAGAAGTCTGACATTTAATGAAATAGGTGCATCTCATGTGTCGATGAATAAGGAAGAAAATGGAGGGTTTTGGAAGAAGGTAGTTATTTTCTTAAATGGCAAGGCGGGACGTATTGTAGGAAATGTCATTGAGGCAGATTACATCCAAATTGAAGCGGCTACAATAGGTATTATACGTGGTGGACATGTAGAAATAGGTCCAGAGTGTGAAATAGAAACGGTAGAGTATACAGAAAGTATCACCATTCATGAAACAGCACGTGTAGGCAATGTGAAGCAAATTGAGAAATAGAAGGTGAAGACAATGGAAGAACTTATTGCAAAAAAAGAATTATTGGCCCTTACAGGTATCTCTTATGGGCAGCTGTATAGATGGAAAAGAAAAAATATCATTCCAGAAGAATGGTTCATCAAAAAATCAGTGCCCTCGGGGCAGGAAACTTTCTTTCCTAAAGAAAAGATACTAGAGCGTATCGATGTCATTGTGAATATGAAGGATGAAGCATCACTAGACGACTTAGCAAAGATGTTTAGTTCGGAACCTACAAGTATATCGCTGGATTTGGAAAAGCTTCTTAGCAGTCGTTTGCTATGTGAAGAGAGTATCGCACTTTATAAGCAAGCGACAGAACAGAAGGAGATTACAACTATAGAGCAGTTCCTTGGGGTGAAACTTTTTAAGAATCATGTGATGACTAGTCATATTACATTAGAAGAAGGCAAGCTTATAGATGCTTTTCTAAGCAAGCATTATGAGAAGGTAGCAGGAGAGAGTGGACGTATCTATCTGGTACGCCAGATGGGAATACCGCTTATTATTGGAGCAAAAGACAATAATCAGATAATTCTTGATTCAAATTATAAAGTTGTGTTAGAGTACAATATATATGAAGAAGTAAGTACCATCAAATTTCAAATGATGTAAAAGAGATAGGGGGCGTTTATGAAAGCGTTATTAATGAGCCGTAAGGCAAGTTTTATGAGATATCTCATCGCATGTTTCTTTCCTGTAATCGATACGTTGGCAATGCAAGTGATCTTTGCTATGGTATTTATCTGTATGGAAAAGAAAGATATGATGTATTTTAGGCTAACGATTGCATTATGTGTGGGCTGTATTTTATTAGGGGCAGGGCTACACATTGCAAGTAGACTGATGCGTATAGGCTTTATGCGCGATATCTTGTTAGACATTCGCAAGCAAGCCTTTGATAAAATTTTAAACATTAGTTATAAGGAGTTTAGTAAAGAGTCAAAAGATGTGTATATCTCACATTTAGTGAACGATATCAATACCTTTGAAAATAACTTTTTCTTAAACCTTTTAAATGTTATTTTCATGGGAGGCAGATACGTTACTTCAGCCATCATTATTTGTGTGTTTGACTGGCAACTAGGCGTGGCTATGCTGGCACTTTCAGTGGTTATGTTTGGACTTGGAAGCTTATTTGCGAAGAAGACAGAAGAGATGCAATTAAAGGTGACAGAAGCCAATGAGAAGCTTACAGTACAAGCGTCCAATACATTCAATGGCTTAGAGATTTTGAAACTTAGTGGTGTGGAAGAAAAGTTCTTAGACAAGAACTTACATACCATTAATAAAGCAGAAAATAAAAAGATGGGACTAAGTGTTTATACAGAATTACAAAGAGGCTTTATGATGACTTTAAGTTACAGCATTATGATTGGCCTTATTGTCTATATGCTTACCAAAGTGCTACAAGGCGGTAGCTTTGGTATCGAAATGTTCCTTTTCCAACTTTGTAATAGTATGATTTTCCCACTTATAGAGATTATCCCACGTGTGAATGTGGTAAAGTCTTCAGTACGTATTTATGAGAAGATTACTAAGTATGATACGAAAGGCCAAGAAGAAACGAAGGAAGCAATACCATTTACTTTCGACGAGCAGCTAGAAGTGAGAAACTTAAAGTTCGCTTACGAAGGCAATACCCTCTTCAAGGGAGCTAACTTTACCTTAGAAAAAGGGAAGAAGTATGTGATCAAGGGAGCCAGCGGATGTGGTAAGTCCACCCTTATGAAGATACTTGCCATGATTCATGATACTTATGAAGGGGATATCGTGGTAGATGGTAAGAACTATGGGGACATCAGTGATAAGTCATTCAATGACCAAGT
>JBOFIT010000169.1:0-2328 GCA_051650305.1 Cellulosilyticaceae bacterium | reverse complement strand
CCTACTACTGAAATCGCCATAGCTACTGCCATATATGGAAGGTATTCTACTTCAATTCCTGTTACTTTTGTAAAGTTTCCAAGTAAGCCTGGAAGTGCTCCCTTAAATGGTGTCGTTGCAAAACCAAAAGATGCAACTAATACGACTGCTACAAGCATTAATGTCGCGTATTTATCGCCTTCTTTATACCCCAATACTGCAAACATACTATAAAGAATAGGCCAAAATATAAAAATAGTTGGACTTGGTGCAGTCATGATTGCTAAGATATATACCCCTAATAAAAACATCGTTGTAAATACCCATGGTCTACCATTATTAATCTTTCTTGTGATAAACCAACGTGCAATATATTCACAGATGCCTTCTTCTGTAATTGCTCCAGTTAAAATAATCACAAAAAAGAGCATGATAACTAATGGACTTCCGAATGTAGAAGCGATGATACCATTAAATGAATTGAACCCTGTAAGTCCTAACATGACAACCCCTATTAAGCTTGGCCATACAGTTTCTACAAATGTCCATAGGTACATTGTCCCTAAAAACACCCCTAAAACCTTCATTCCTAGTTCTGTTACAGGCCCTATAGGTGCCATAAACCAAAATACTACCATCAATAAAAAACCGATTAAGCAATGCATATAATATTTCATACTTTGATTCATTTCTTTTTCTCCTTTTATATTATCCTCTTATACTTTGTTAATATAATAACATATGGTTTATGCTCCAAAAAATAACAATTGTTAAACTTAAATATAAAACTACTATTTTATTTATGTTTTTATGTATGTTATACTTATACTACTTTTATTGACTCATTTACTAAGTGCAAAAGGACGGTATCGTATGAACACAACTAATCAACTTAATTTCCAACTTTTATGTACACTAGGGAAACCCCTTACGCTTCAGAAAAACACAACCTTTTCTTCAATACTTAATAACGAAAACGCTATTTACTGCCTTGAAGAAGGTCTCTGTGCACTTGTACGCTACACCCATGGTGGTGAAGAAATCATTTATCACTATTTTAAACCCGGCGATATAATAGGAGGCGTTCCCTTCAATCTCTCACACCAGACCTCCTCTGTGTTACCCATTACCCAAGATTTATGCCAGCTTTATACAAAGACTAAATGTAAAGTCTCTCGTATAAGCTTTTCTCAACTTAAAGATTTAATCGTCAAAAATCCTGATATTGGCTTTTTGGTTAATGAGTGTATCTCTCGTCATTTTATTTCTGTTATCACACATTTTCACTCTTCAAAGGAAGACCATACACCGATACGACTTTGTCGCATCTTGTTAGACTTAGCAGACTATAAAGATGGTGAATACATCATCGAGAAATGTTTTAACTACACGGAGCTTTCTAAGTATCTAGGTGTTCACTCCGTGACAATTTCTCGCATTATGCTTGTGCTAAAAAACATGGGGATTATCGACAAGCGTGGGCATTCTACCATTATTAAAGATGTGGACAAACTCCTCAATCTCATTGATTGTCCTGAGGATTTACGCTATGCCACAGAGGCATAAGCGCCGTTATAAGGCCACAAAAAAAGCAGACGCTTAATGAACGTCTGCTTTTTTTGTGTGAATTGGTTTAGTAACCTGTCACTTGCTCGTTTTTGATAATTTGGCAAATGCTACTTGTACCAAGTCTTGTAGCACCTGCATCGATAAATGCATTGGCATCAGCAATCGTCTTTACACCACCAGCTGCTTTGATACGTACGTCTTTACCTACGTTTTGTGCGAAAAGCTTAATATCTTCAAGTGTCGCACCATTTGTACCGAAACCTGTAGATGTCTTGATGAAGTCTGCACCAGCATTAGTTACTACTTCACACATTTTGATCTTTTCTTCTTCTGTTAAGTAACATGTCTCGATGATTACTTTTAAGATGTGCTCGCCTACTGCTTCTTTGATCGCACGAATTTCTGCTTCTACTGCTTCGTAGTTTTTATCTTTTACATCTCCGATGTTGATTACCATGTCAACCTCAGCAGCGCCATTTGCTACTGCATCTTTTGCTTCAAATACCTTTACAGCTGTTGTTTGGTAGCCTAAAGGGAAACCAATAACTGTACATACAGCAATCTCACCATTTAAGTATTTGTTTGCACGTTCTACAAATGATGGTGGAATACATACTGAAGCTACTTTCATTTCTTTTGCTTCATCACAAATAACTTTGATATCTTCCCATGTAGCCACTGCTTTTAATAATGTATGGTCCACTGTTTTTAAAATTCTTTCCATTTTGTCTACCTACCTTTTTTATACTTTGTCATTATTACTTGTATCATATTTAAGGC
>JBOFIT010000168.1:0-16244 GCA_051650305.1 Cellulosilyticaceae bacterium | reverse complement strand
CTGCAACTCAAAGTCTACAATCATACTATTTTTGATGGTAATCTTACCTATGGCTCCCGCATCTTTCGTCGTAAGGTTTGGCGCATCGTATTCAAAATTCAAGGCACCTACTTGAATGGTGGCTTTGCCATTTTCTACTTTTTGAACGTAGCATTGGTCGATGACGCTTTCATAAGCAAGTGTCTCTACAACACCTAGTATTTCTCCTTTTTTTGTAATAACTTGAAGGGTATAGTCTTTAAAAGGATCTAAGATAAGTCCCTCGAAGCCATAAACCCCTTTATTGGTCGCCACTTGCCAAGGTGATAAAGCATCATTAGTCGTGAGTGTGCCTAAAATGCTTAAGGATTCATAAGCAAGGCCATGGTCGATCTTCCCAAAATTCAAGGCTTGCTCATATGCTAGAAGGAAGTCCTTAAGGGCGATGACCTGTCCACCTAATGCCGTATTTTCATCCATAGCTACTTGGTAGCTTTCTCCTACGATACTTTTAAGGATGTCCAATGTTTCATTATATGTAATAGGCTGCATAGCCTTGGCTTCATCAAAAAACTGAAAACGCCCATCGGTTTTCAGCATCTCATAATATTTGCTATACCACTTATCCCCTACTTGTGTGTCTGGCATTTTTTCTACATCTAGTAGTGTATAAACCAGTATTTTAGCAATGTGAGCTTGTGTGCATGGCACAACCGTCATGGGAATCGGCTGTGGATCTCCTTGTTCTACGAATTGCTCCATGAACGTTTCCTTCACCCCTTCAAACCACCCTTGCACCTCTCCTAGCTTACCTTCTCCCATTAGTAGATAGGCCCCTATAAGCACCATACCAATCATAATGAGAAAGATACCGCCACCACCGCCTCCTTCAGGTTCCCCTCGTCTACGTCGTCCTCCTCTTTGTCCACTACTACTTCTTCTATATGACCTTGTATCACTTCTTCTCCTAGACATACGTCTCCCTCCCTGCTCCTTTGTACTGCTTGTACTATAGTATGCAAAGATAGGTTTAAAAATGACTACTTGTACGCATTAAAAAAAGCGCTAACCGAAGTTAGCGCTTTAATTCTCATCTATATCCCAATATGCCGTTCCCATTATTTTGACGCCCTAGCTAAGCTAGGTGGGTGACTGCTCATAAAATCCTGCTGTCCACTGCCCAAAGGGAATTAGCTTGTGGCCTAGCATTTGTTTTATATAGAAGCTTTGGTCTCCCATTCGTAATTTGTAGGTTCAAAATAACAGGCTGTCGTACATCTCAGGAAATGAGTGATGTTGTCTCTTGCTTTGTTAAACTTATTATAGCCTCTTTAGTCTCAAATTTCAAGGGCTATATTAAAATCCATTTATTCGCTTAATTTGAATTATTTCTTAATCTTTTTGAGTCTAAAGAAATCTTCTCTTTCTTTTTCTTCAAGTACTTCTTGAATGTACTTCACCTGCTCTTTGTACTTAGGAATCTGAATGTGCTCTAAAGCATTGGTACGCTTTCTGGTCTTCTCGATTTCCTTCGCAAGTTTAAACACTGAATTATCGATCTCCGCTAATTCATAAATCATATACCGTACTTCCCGAAACTTCTCTGTGGCCTTATCAAGCGCTGGATTGGTATCATGAAAGCCATAAGTTGGCAATACTTCACTCTTTGTGTACCGAATAGTAGGGATATCTACACCCATAATACTTTTCAAAAGCACTTCAAAGTTTTCATCTTTTGGAATCCCATAGGCAATGTCTTCTACCCTTGCAATCCCCATGGTCACATTCACGACTTTTAAAGCTTGGTACGCTTCTTCGATGGTGGTATAAATCTTACCTTGAATGTTCTTTGCTTTATCTACCAGTTCCATCATCTCTCGTATAAGTACATTACGCTTTTTGTCCAAAAGTTCGAACCCTTTTTCAGAAAGCTCCAGAGACGCTTTCGCTTTAATTAAGTTGGACTTTGTAGGTGCTACTAACACTGCCATATGAACTACTCCTTCTTCTTAGAATAGTATTTTTTGATCATCTCTGGCTTCATACGGTCTAACTCACTTGTTGGTAAGATCGATAAAATCTCCCACCCTAAATCTAAGGTTTCAATAATGGAACGGTTCTCATTCGGTGTCTGTGCGACGAAGCGCTCTTCAAAAGCACGACCAAACTGAAGGTAGAGCTGGTCGATGTCGCCTAAGTCTTCTTCACCGATGATTTGTGCTAATGCACGTACGTCTTGCACTCGAGAATATGCTGAGAAGATCTGGTTTGCTAAATCTGCATGGTCTTCACGTGTGTAGTCTTCACCGATACCGTCTTTCATCAGACGTGAAAGTGATGGGAGTACAGCGATTGGTGGATAGATGTTTTTCTGGTTTAATTCACGATTGAGTACAATCTGCCCTTCGGTGATAAACCCTGTAAGGTCTGGAATTGGATGGGTGATATCATCATTTGGCATGGTTAGAATCGGAATAAGGGTGATAGACCCTTCTCTGTCTTCTAACATCCCTGCACGTTCATAAATCGTGGATAAGTCACTATATAAGTAGCCTGGATAACCTTTTCGTGACGGTACTTCTTCACGTGTGGAAGAAATCTCACGTAAAGCTTCAGCATAGCTAGTCATATCTGTGAGAATAACAAGTACGTGCATATTGTGCTCAAAAGCTAGGTATTCAGCAGCTGTTAATGCACAGCGTGGTGTCGCAATACGTTCAACGATAGGATCATCCGCTAAGTTAAGGTACATAACGACGTGGTCTAGTACCCCTGCTGATTCAAAGCTACGTGTAAAGTAGCTGGCATCATCATGACGCACGCCCATAGCCCCAAAGACGACGGCAAAGTTGTCGCTATTTGCGCCTTCAATCTTCGCTTGCTTAACAATTTGAACTGCCAACTCATTATGGGCGATCCCATTACCTGAGAAAATAGGAAGCTTTTGTCCACGTATGAGTGTCATCAGTGCATCAATGGCTGAAACACCTGTCTGGATAAAGTTTCTTGGGTAACGTCTTGCCACTGGATTAATAGGGCGTCCATTGATATTGACTTTTTGGCTAGAAATGACCTGGTAAGCACCATCGATTGGTTCCCCTACCCCATTAAACGTTCTTCCTAAAATATCTTTTGATACTGGCATCACAAGTGGGTGACCTGTAAATTGTACAGAAGCATTTTCAGTGGAAATCCCTGTCGTCCCTTCAAACACTTGCACCACCACTTGATTACCTTCAACTTTAATGACTTTTCCCTTACGCACATCGGTCCCATCATCTACTTTGATGGTTACAATTTCACCGTAAGCTGCATCTTCTATATCAGAAAGGACAATGAGTGGTCCATTTACTTTTTCTAATTTTAAGTATTCTTTTCTCATCTTCGACCATCCCTTATCTCTTATTCATATTTTTCTTTCAATGTTCTATAAGTATCGATGATTTTCTTTGTCAGTTCATCTAAAAGATACACTTGGTCGTTTGGTACGTCATATTTCATCTTTACCACATCTTCAAATGCACTTTGCTTACGAATCGTTGAAAGTGGAATACCTTTTTTCACACAACTTAATGCACTTTGATATAAAGTGTCGATAACCTTTAGCATCTTGTATTGCTTTTCAAGGGATACATAGGTATCTTCCTTATGCAAGGCGTTTTGTTGTAAGAACCCTTTCTTGATGGTTCTAGCAATCTCAAGAACGAGGCGTTGGTCATTTGGTAAGACGTCTTCCCCTACAAGTTGCACGATTTCATTAAGCTTTTCTTCTTCTTGAAGAAGTCGCACCATCTTGGCACGTAAAGGTAGCATATCTGGTGATACATTGTCCTTATACCAGTCTTCAAGCATGGTTACATAAGCGCTGTAACTTGTAAGGTAGTTAATAGCTGGGTAATGCCTTGCATAAGCAAGCTTTTTGTCTAGTGCTAAGAACGCACTTACGAAACGCTTGGTATTTTCTGTGACTGGTTCTGAGAAGTCACCACCCGCTGGTGATACAGCACCGATAATGGTTACGGACGCTTCTTCGCCTTCTAAGGTTTTCACACAGCCTGCACGTTCATAAAACTGTGCAAGACGTGAAGGAAGGTAAGCTGGATACCCTTCTTCTGCTGGCATTTCCTCGAGACGTCCTGAGATTTCACGAAGTGCTTCTGCCCATCTTGAAGTAGAGTCTGCCATGATGGCTACGTCATAACCCATATCTCTAAAATACTCCGCCATTGTGATACCTGTATAAATACTGGCTTCACGGGCTGCTACTGGCATATTGGATGTATTGGCAATAAGAATGGTACGCTCCATCAGTGGACGATTGGTACGTGGGTCGATAAGTGCTGGGAACTCTTCCAGTACGTTTGTCATCTCATTACCACGCTCACCGCAACCAATGTAAACGATAATATCTGCATCGCTCCACTTAGCTAGCTGATGCTGTGTCACGGTCTTACCTGTACCGAAGCCTCCTGGTAAACCTACTGTTCCACCTTTAGCTACTGGGAAGAAACTATCGATAACCCTTTGACCTGTAATCAGTGGCTTATAGATTGGTAGGCGCTTCATCACAGGACGTGGCTTACGTACAGGCCACTTTTGTGCCAATGTAAGAGGGATTTCTTCCCCTTTTTCATTTTCTAGGACAACGATAGTATCATTTAGTGTGTAGATCCCATCTGGTTGCACACTTTTGACTTTACCTTTAACGCCAGGTGCTACCATAAGCTTATGCACAATACTTAAAGTTTCTTGGATGGTACCATACACAGCACCGGCTTGTAGGTAATCCCCTTCTTTTACTTGCATTTTCACTTCCCATGGTGCATGCGGGTCGATAGAAAGGAGGCCGATACCTTCAGGTATGAAGTTCTTAGAGATTTTCTCTATTTGCTTAAGGGGACGCTGAATCCCATCAAACATATTGCCCAGCATCCCAGGTCCTAAAGTAAGGGAAAGTGGTGCACCTGTAGGGTAGACTTCCTCATTAGCTTTAAGGCCTTCTGTTTCCTCATAAACTTGGATGGTTGCGATGTCATCTTCTAAAGATACGACTTCACCGATCAGCTGCTGCTTACCTACTGTTACCATCTCATTAACTCTAAAGTTTGCCATATCGCAGCCTTTTACAACAGGTCCATTAATGATTTGTACTTTTCCACACTTACTCATTTGACTCACCGACCTCTCCTATGGCTGCAAAAATAGTGTGTATGATTTCTTCTTTATGGTCTTGGATAAGGGTTGCCACTGATAAATCAATGCGTAAGTTTTTCATTGGATTTTCTAGTATAAAGCCACCTAACATAGCATCACTCTTTTCTTGTAAGTGCAAATGCGCTTCGTTAAAGCCTGCGCCTACAAGGTACCCTTTGACCATCTCACCATACTGTTCACCATCTACTTTGGTCATGTAAATATTAAAAACATTATCTGTGCCTAACCCATCTAAGTCATGAAGTAGCTTTTCTAGATAGCCCTTGTACTCTGGGGTCTGGCTAAATGCTCTGAACTTTTCTTCTAACTTTGTAATGAAAATGCCAATGTACTTTTCTTTCACGTACATGCTCTGCATTTTCGTTTGCATTTTTGCCTTACTCATAAGCTCTAAGCGTTTTTCTTCGCCTTTTTTTTCTGCGCGCTCTGCAATATGTCTTGCTTCACGATCGACTTTACGCTTATGCTCCTGTACGATTTCCTCGTACTGTTTTTCCATATTTTGTATCTTTTCACCTATTTCTGTGTTCACATCTTGTTGTAGAAGTTTCGAAAACAACGCTAATTTTTGTTCTAGTGTGACCATCTATTTTCACCTCATATACGAATACCGACTGACTCTCTTATATAGTTTGTAATAGCATTTTCATGGCGTTTTGTACCATGTCTATCTGGTATCTCTATAATAAGAGGCCTTGTGGCCTTCAACTTCCATTCAATAATTTCTTCTGGCGCCATCTCTACGACTTTTTCTGTAAGGATGAGAATCCCTATGCTTTCATCTTTCATGGCTTCTTTTATAGCACGTAGCACTTCTTCTTTTGTATGCACGACTACCCCCTGGATACCAGCAAGCCTCATGCCAACCCAAGTGTCTTTATTATCACTAATCAAAAAGGATTTCATGAGCTCAGTCCTTTATACAAAGAGTATTAAGATTGAAATAATCATACCGTAGATTGCGATACCTTCTGCCATACCTACGAAAATAAGTGTCTTACCAAGTATGGATGGATCTTCAGATACAGCACCGATAGCTGATGAACCTACTGAACCTACTGCCATACCTGTACCGATAGTCGCAAGTCCTGTACTAAGTGATGCTGCCACGTATTTAAAGCCTTCACCTAAACTAATAGCTGTTGCTGCACCTGCTGCTACTGCTGGTTCCGCCATAACTGGACTACCCATAAAGATAAAAGTAAACATACCTACAACTGCTACCGCAAAAAAGCCTACTGAAGTAAGAATGGCTTGCTGCACATTGCCTACCTTTTTCACTTTAAGTGTACGTACACCATAAATAATTGTTGATACAGCGACGATTGCTGCTAATAAAACCATCATTTCCATTTTCTATTCCTTCTTTCTCACTATTTTCTGATTATTTTCTCTTTATTTTTCTTTGAGTTTTACAGGTGTATAGTCGATGCCATCACCTTTAAAATACTTGCTGAACATTTCGTAATACTGTAATCTGAGTCCTTGGATAAAAACGACAAGTCCTTCCAAAGTTAAGATCAGTAAGTTACCTAATAATAAAACAATGAATTTACCAAAAGCATTGGGAATCATCTCTGCCATAACCAAGAAAGCCATAAAAAGACCTGCATGGTTCAAGGCAAAAGCACCTACCCTGATAAATGAAATACCATTACTTAAAGCACCTAAGATGGTTTCTACACCTTCAAAAATACTTTCGATAAAGTAAGAACTTACTTCACCATGAATATAAGGTTTCTTTCCACGAATCATATTCGTCAGTGGTTCCTTAAGAATCATGACCACTAGCATAAGCCCCATAATACCTAATGGAATAAAAGGTGATAGTGGAACGACCTTCACAACTGCTATTACCGTAAAGACAAAGCCCATAAAGAACGTATAGCCTGCGACACCATTTTTTCCAAAGAACCCTTCTTCTATATCCCCTCTTCTTAAGGCATTGGTAATCCCTATGATGAAAGATACAGATAAGACAATCACACCAAAAGCCACACCCACAAGTAAAATAGGCATAATATTCTCAGGTGAGAGCACTGGTCCCGTCAAGCTTGGTAGCCAGGGTAGATGATGCTGCTCAAGTCCAAAGAAACTTCCGTAAATACAGCCAAATACCATAGAACTCATGCCAAGTCTTGTAAGGACACCACCAATGACGCTACTTTTCTTCATTGCTAAGCATCCCACAAGGAAATACACAAACCCTTGGCCGATATCGCCAAACATAATCCCAAACATAACGATAAACGTCAGTGCCAAGAAAGGCGTAGGATCTATCTCATAATACGAAGGTAAGCCATATAATCTTACGATAGACTCAAAAGGTCTAAATAACCAATTATTTTTAAGTTTTGTCGGTGGCATCATCTTTTTGTCGATTTCCTTGGCATCTTTAGAGATTACCACGAATTTATCTGTGATATTACCGATACGTTCTTCTACCATTTCCTTATCTTGCTTGGTTACCCATGCATTAAGTACGAAAAGATTGTTCCCATGTACGATATCTTGCTTAAGCTCTAGAATCTTCTGCTCCATTTTGATTCGGGTAAAAATGGTATTGATAAGTAACTGCTTTTCTTCTTTGTTTTTTAAGATTTCTTTCTCGATTTGTGCGATGTCTTGCTGTAAACCTTCCATATACTTATCTAAAGCTTGGATACAATTCCCTTCGCTTTCACTGATTGGCTCAGGGATTTTCAGTTTGATCCAGTTCAAAGATTTAAGGAGACGATTGGTCTCTTCTTCAAACTGCATCGGATAAACAATGAGGTAGATATCTTCCTGGCAATCTTCCACCGATCCAATACGAAGAACCACCGCACTAATGTTTTCGTAATTTTTCTTGATTTGCATATTGTTTTCTTTGGAAAGTAACCCGAGTTGATAATTGAAAAACTCTAATTCATTGAGCTTACAGAAGTTTAACTGCTCTTTTTCGATGCAAATCGCCTTTTTTCTGAAGGCTAATAATTCCTCTATCCCCTTCTGCTTTTCAATACTTACATTGATCAAGTCACCTACTTCTGTCTGGATGTTCTGCAAGTCTTTCTTCGCCTGACCGATGCTGTATTGTTTCTTTAAGTTGCGCTTATCAATATGTGCCTCTAACTTCATCCCCTTACAAATGTTTAAAAGCTCTTCCTCCATTTGGCTATAGGAAGCTCCCATTTCGGCATAGTTCTCTAAAATAGGAATGTCATCATGGGGCATCATGGCCTCATATTGATGAACAATATAATTATTATCATAAATATCTCCATGCTCGATATTGAGATGTATGTTTTCACACAATACCAGCTCTTCTAGTATCTGATGTTCGTCTTCCAAGGAGCCTACTAGATTTAAGAGCATCATTTTTTCAATAGCCATCTATTGTTCCTCCGCTCATTATATTGTAACTACCAGATATTTTTGTATTTCCTCTCTAGACATTTCATAACGAATCCCCTCTGTCACGGCAACAAGGTCATCTACCTCTATTTCAAGCCCATAAATATACTGCAATGGCATGGCAATACTCTTAGGGACATGGATACTCTTAATTAGCTTATACATCACTTCATCAATATCTCTTACGAGAAGTGCATCATCTTTACTTTCTTTAAACAGTGGGTAATGAAGTGCTTTATTGGCTAAAGTCTTAAACTCCTCGATGGATTTGGTATAAATCAACTTTTTCAGCTTATTATAGCTAATATTCCCACCAGGCAGACTATACACAAGTATTTCTTCCCTTGAGATGTCATAATACTTGGTAGCGCGATAAATCCACTGGATATTCAGCAAATCTATCTTTTTTCCTATAAGTGCCTGGGCAATGGCTGCATCTTGCTTTTCTAAGCCACTAGCCTTAGACATCAAAAGCTTGTAATAAAGCATATAAAGCTTCATTTCCATATGAAACTCTCGCTTGCAAGCATCTTCTTGCGTCGTGGTTTTCAAAGTCTCATAGTAGATGGTCCCTTTAAGACTTTCAATCATCTGTGGCACCGAACGACTCCCTAGTATCTTTTCATAATTCAAGTCGCTATATGTCTTAGAATGGACAAAACGATTGGCAATTCCTAACATATCTTCTTCTCTTGCAATTTCCCGAAGCATCAGTTGCAAATCGTAGATCTCATACTTCATAAGTAGCAGCTTGAAGAATTCTTTATACTTACCAGAAAAATAATGTAAGATCTTCTCGATTTCTGCCACTAAGTAGCGGTGCAAGACAATCTCTAATTCCGTTCGATGAATCCCCTCTATCCGACTCTTTTCCAAATAATCACTATACCCATAACGACTCTTTAAAAAATCCGTCAATTGACTTACTGCTGTATACTCCATAATCTTGTTCCAGTCTTGGGTATCTAACAAGGCACGCTTACGGGTATGCAATTTAGTATTTACCGCATAGTAGCTTGCAAATGCATTCATATTACGCCTCCACTATAAACAATTTATCAAATAGCGCATCTAGCATTTTTTCCTCCACTTGTAGATAGCGATTCTCCACCAGTAATGCCATTTGCTTTGCTTTTTCCTCTTCGAATTGTGCTTGTTGTTCTGCACCAACGATGATGCCTTTGTAAAGCGCTTCGCTTCTTTCATTTGCTTCTTTTATTCTTTCTGTCTCGTAGATCTCCATTTGCGACTCATAATACTTTCTTCGCGCTTCGATACGTTCTTCACTTTGAGATTTACTTGCACGAATGCGTGAATCAATCTTTGCAATTTCTTGGATTATTTCTTCCATTACTTTCATCACCTACTTTTTATGTCCTTTTATGAATGTTGATTCATTTAATCACTTATTTATTTTACCACTTTATTTTAAAAAATAAAGTATTATTTTATACTCCTACTTAATTTATTCAAAAAACATCCATTTAGGCAATAAAAAAAAGTCACCCTTGACGGAATGACTTTAAATGGTTTTGATATAGTTTGTAAAGGACTCTTTTTGTTCACCAGAAAGGGCAAATTCTACACCTTCATACCCCTGTATAGGTGCATTAAAGAGAATCTCATAGTATGTCTTTGCTTTCTTTTCTTTGATGATGACTTCTTTGATTTGGTCCGCTTCTAAAAGGGTTCCCCCTACACATAAGCGATGCTCTGGCGTCGTTAACACTTGGATATTAACTGTTAATAAAGCCATTCCAATGATACATACAGTAATGAATACACTGGTACCTATAAGTGGCTTACCAGCCAAAAGAGCTACCCCATTAATAATCAGTGTAATGAGACTACAAATAAAAGCAACGATGGTAAAAAAGTCTTTTCTTGAACCTTTATACACTCGGACACCTTCATGATCTTTTGCGAACTGATTTTCTTGTCTTTTATTAAGTAATTTTAAAGTAATGAGTACTGCATACAAAGCTACAATAAGATAATATGACCATCTAATATCCACTTCATTTCTCTCCTCATCTATTTTTCTAAAAAAGATTTAAAAAATAACTGCTCAATTGAGCAGTTATTTCATACAGCATTGCTTGTATTTTTTGCCGCTGCCACATGGACATGGCTCATTACGACCAACTTTTTTCTCGATAACAACTGTTTTTGACTGTTTGAAGTCTTTTTTGATGTTGTTTCTTTCTTGTGCTGATAAAAGGTTTTCCCATTGTGGTAAGTTGTATAACCAATCAGCTTTAGCGTCTAACATGTTCCAGTATAATTTAGCTAAGTCGAAGTCTAATTTAACTACTGATTCACCTGTTAAAGCATTTAACTCATATGTGCCAGCTTTTAAACTTTCGTTGATACCATCAACAAAACCTAAAAACTCTACTTCTGTCATGTTGAAACGCTTACCTAATTCAGCAATTGTTCCTTCTACGATTGTTTCTGGGTTTGAAAGAAGTTCAGAGTAAACATCTCTTTCTTTTGTAAGGTACTTTTCTACAACTTGCTTGTACTCTTCTGTAGAACGCTCTCTTGCTTCTTCTCCATAGTTATCCCATTGTTCATAAAGTGTCATAATTAACAACTCTCCTTTTTCTTATTTGACGTATGTCTGATAGTTCGTCATAGTATAGTACATGATAATCATCATTGCCGTAAAACTGGATGTCAATTGGATCGCTCCGTTGCCAGCCCGCAAAGCTGCCTTACCAACTATTTTACATTGATCGTGCGGATTGCACACGCCTACTTATTATACATGATTTCTCTCACTTTTACCACTCCCTATTTTTTCGGGATGTTTTACCATCTTAATAAGGAACTGAGAGTCAATCTGATAATACTATGCTACCTACTAAGATACCATAATTTGAGTTGTTTTTACAAGTATCTTATTTCAAAAATCCTAAAACCACTGCTTCCATCTCTTCTTTTTCACAGACAGTTTGATGACGCACAGGCTTTGTATCAATGTCTTTGATGCCTTTTGGCATCTCTTCTTTTAATAATTTTTCCATTTCTTTAAGAAGTGTAAAGTCATCTACCGCTTCAAAACGTGTGTCCAAAGCACCCATAACACTTCCCGTAAACTTGTATGGGCTTGCTGTTGATACAATGATACTTGGTGTTTGATCCCCTGTCTCTTCTTTATAAGTCTCATACACCCCGTAAGCTACCGCTGTATGGGTATCCATTAAATACTGATGGTTCTCATACACCTTACGAATCCACTCAGTTGTCTTTGTATCATCCACATAACCACCATAGAAGTCTTGTAACTTTTCTTTCATCTCCTCATTAATGGTATACGCACCTTGTGTTTTTAACGCTTCCATTAAGCCACATACTGTCTCTGCATTTTCACCACTCATATGGAAAAGAAGTCTTTCTAAGTTACTTGAAATGAGGATATCCATTGATGGTGAATTGGTGATATAAAAATCACGGTTACGATCGTACACACCTTCTTTGAAGAAGTCAAATAGTACTTTGTTTTTATTGGATGCACAGATAAGCTTTGCAATTGGTAAGCCCATTTCTTTTGCATAGTACGCTGCTAAAATATTACCGAAGTTTCCTGTAGGTACCACGACGTTCATCACATCCCCTACCTCTAGCTTATTTGCTTTTACCATTTGGCTATAAGCATAGAAGTAATACACAACTTGTGGTACAAGTCTTCCTATATTAATAGAGTTTGCTGAAGAGAAGACGAAGCCCTTTGCTTTAAGTGTCTCTTCAAGTTCTTTATCTGTAAAAATATTCTTAACACCTGTTTGTGCGTCATCGAAGTTTCCTTTGATACCTACTACAAGGGTATTATCCCCTTCTTGTGTGGTCATCTGACGTTTCTGAACATCACTTACACCTTCTTCTGGGAAGAATACTGCGATACGTGTGCCTGCTACATCTGCAAAGCCTTCTAATGCCGCTTTACCTGTATCCCCTGAAGTCGCTGTTAAGATGACGATTTCTTTTTCTTCACCTGCATAACTTTTGCTTGTGGTCATGAGGTATGGAAGAATAGAAAGTGCCATATCTTTAAATGCAAGGGTAGGCCCATGGAAAAGCTCTAAAAAGTTCCCTGCCTCTGTCACTTCTAGTGGTGCAATCATTTCTGTATCAAATTTCGCATCATAGGCACTATCGATACATCTTTTCAAGTCTTCTTCTTTCATATTGCCAAAAAATAAGCGCATCACACGATAAGCCATCTCTTGATATGTAAAGCCAAGCATTTCTTCTAAAGTAAAGTCCATCCCTTGAATATTCTGTGGTACAAACAAGCCACCTTCTTTTGATATCCCTTGAAGAATCGCCTCTGTCGCTAATACTTTCACATCACTGTTACGTGTACTTTGATAATACATTATGCCGTCACTCCTTATGGTTTCTTTTTTATTTGTACTCATTATACCATAATTATCAAAAATAGAAATGCAAAACATTTATATGTGTAAATTCAAATTTTTGAATAAATTATACAATTCTTGTCACATCATATTACGCCTTTACATAGTGTATATTAGGAAATTTGTAAAACAATGTCTAAAAATTTCCTAATTACACTATGTAGGAGGTTACTGCTTATGTCAAAAAACTGTGTATCCTGCTTCGATGAATTAATCGGCCATAAAGTCATTCTTCACGCCTGTCGCTCTCGCTCTCTTGTCATCGTCTGTGAAGTCTGTGCTTCTTATATGAAAGTACTAGCTATCGGTACTGGTAATACCCATATCGTTAATTTAGATGCGATCGATTATATTGAAGTGGTTCCTTGTTAATTCCTTTTCCTTAATATTTAAAAGGAGGTTGTTCTATGTATCAATCATCAAATATGTTTATGCCACATTCATGCGACTGCTGTGAAGCTAAACCATGTAAGTGTCCTTGTCAGGATTCAGAGAATTATTATGGCCCTACTTGCCAATCTTGTGCATGCCATAAACCTTGTCCTAAGCCTTGTCCATGTCCTGAGCCTTGTGCTCCTTCATGCCACCCTGGTTGTGACTGCTCCTGTAAGGATCCTTGCTATGACCCAGAAAACTACTACTGTGCCAAAGACCATTGTATCTGTGATTCCCCATCTTGTTGTTGTGAAAATACCATGACAAATGCACTGACACCATACCTTGGCAAGCAAGTGATCATATGTATCGGCAACACACGTATGCGCGTACTCGTTTGTGGTATCTGTGGCAGCTTTGTTAAAGTACTCTCTATCAAATGCGGCCGTAACCTCTTTATTAATGCTTGTAAAATTACTAGTGTAACCTTATCTTGCTAATACAAAAAAAGCTGAAATCTCATGATTTCAGCTTTTTTTGTATTTATACGAGTACTTGTAGTGCTGCTGTATTCAGAATGCTCCATGGTTTATTGAAATGAGGTTGGAAGAAGAAGTCTGTAACTGCTAGCTCTTCTATGGTCATTTTATTTTGGATCACAACTGAAAGGGTATTCATCATCTGTGTTACATCTTGCTTACTGATGATCTGGCCACCTAGTACGCGTCTTGTTGTCTTGTCATAGACGATACTTAAAGTCACTTCTTCAAAAGTTGGCATAAATTCTGGTCTATCATTATCTGTCACGATTACACTGGCTACATCATAAGATGTGGTCGCTTTGGCTATCTCTTCTGTCATACCTGTAGATGCGATATTGTAATCATAGATCTTAATGCCTGATGTGCCTTGTGTTCCCATATATTTAAGTGTAGGTTCTACTAAGTTTTTCGCCACAAGGAAGCCCATACGTACAGCGTTAGTCGCAAGTGGAATATAACGCTTATCTTCCGCTGGATTATACCCTACCACACAGCAATCCCCTGCTGCTAAAACATCTGGGTTACTTGTGCGCATATACTCATCGATAACGATTGCGCCATTTGGTAGCATCTCTAACTGTCCTTTAAGTAAAGCAGTATTTGGTCTAAAGCCGATACATAGTACCACCATATCTGCCTCATAGCGGCCTTTATCTGTCACGACTGCACTTACTTTGCCATCCACACCTTCAAACTTCTCTACCTTTTCTCCCATCGCAAGGGTCACCCCATGGGCTGTAAATGCTGCTTCTGCCTTATCTGTAAAAGTCTTATCCAGATACTTGCTCATCATACGTGCTTCTGCATCCACAAGGATCGTTTCTTTACCTAAGATTTCAAAGGCTTCTGCTAATTCTACACCGATGTAGCCTGCACCAATAACTACAATCTTCTTCGCTTCTTTAGCGCGCTCGATAATTGTTTGAGAGTGGTTGTAGTTTTTAGATAAAAGGATATTCTCAAGCTCGATCCCTTCAAATGGTGGAATGATTGGCCATGAGCCTAATGTCACGATGAGTTTATCGTACTGATCTTCGAAAACTTCACCTGTATTTAAATTTTTCACTTGTACTGTTTTTTTCTCTACATCCACGTCTAGTACATCATGCTCCATCTTAGTCGTCACACCTAACGCTTGTAAACCTTCTGGTGAATTATAGAAAAGCTTCTGTGGTTCTTTCACCACATCTGCTACATGAAGTGCAATGCCACAAGATAAGAATGAAATATTATTATTACGCTCATATACTGTGATTTCTGCGTCTTTGTGTATTGCCTTTGTGTTAACAATCGCCGCTGTTCCTGCATGTGTACATCCTATTACAATAACTTTCATCATTTTACCCCTTTTCATTATTTATAGTTTATGATTTATTTATATGCATCTTTTATGTTTATCATTATGTTAGAATTATAACACACTTAATAGCGGTATTCAATTAATAATTATTATTTTTTAATTTCTTTTTTCGTGTTTTGAATAAAAAAAAGACTACACATCGCTGTGCAGCCTTTCATCGTTGTTATTTTTCGTAAACTTCTGGTTTAAGAATCGCAATATGTGGCAAATTTCTGTAGTGCTCTGCATAGTCGATGCCGTAGCCTACGATAAATTCATCTGGCAATTCAAAGCCTATATAATCTACGTATACTGTTTCTTTACGTCTCGCTGGCTTATCTACTAATGTACATAGTTTGATACTTGCTGGCTTACGTGTCTCTAACATCTGCTTTAAGTATTTAAGGGTTAAGCCACTATCGATGATATCTTCTACGATAAGGAGATGCTTCCCTTCTAAACTTTCTTCGATGTCTTTTATTATTTTTACAACGCCTGTGGATTCTGTAGCATTACCGTAGCTAGATACCACCATAAAATCCATTTTCATAGGCATCTGAATCTTTCTCACTAAATCACTCATAAATACATTGGATCCTTTTAAGATCCCTACTACTAAAAGCTCTTGCCCTTCGTAATCGCGTGTGATTTGTTCCCCAAGCTCTTTTACTTTATCTGCTATTTGTTCTGCACTTAATAGCACTTGTTTGATGTCTTTTTCCATCCCTGCACCTCTATTTTGTCTTCATGATAGTTGTATTATAGCAAAAAACAGACAAAAACTCAAACAAATTTTACACCAACCAAAATAATGTTCGGTTAAACACTAGTAAGTGGGAGGTAACGCTTCGCAATGGCTTCTGCCACTTCAATCCCATCCACACCTGCTGATGTGATCCCACCTGCATAGCCTGCACCTTCACCTGCTGGGTAAATCCCTTTGATATTACACATATAGTCTTCGTGACGTCTGAT
>JBOFIT010000167.1:0-3769 GCA_051650305.1 Cellulosilyticaceae bacterium | reverse complement strand
AGATGGATGATTATAATCATAAGTATAGTAAGTATTATACTTGTGTTGGGATTGATCGTAGCAAGTATAGTTTATGAGATGAATTTTGGGAGACGATATCAGACAGGAGAAAGCTTTGCTTACACTATCCAAGAGTTTGAAGGATTAGAAAGAAAGCAGTATATCTTTGAGTCGCAAAGAGGTGAGAAGCTCATCGGATATCGCTACACGCAGGAGGATAGGACCGCACCGAAGGGATTGGTAGTACTTGCCCATGGGTTTGGTGGTGGCGGACATACAAGTTATATGCCAGAGATTGATGGTCTTATAAGAGGCGGTTATGATGTCTTTAGTTATGATGTCACAGGAAATGATGAAAGTGGTGGTAAGGCAGTGCGAGGACTCCAGCAGGGGCCTTTAGATTTAGAGATGGCACTTCAGTTTGTAGAAATGGAAGAAGACTTTAAAGGACTACCAATCTTTCTATATGGGCATAGCTGGGGAGGGTATTCGGTCATGAGTACCTTGGTAAAGAAGCATGATGTGAAAGGTGCCATAGCCTTATCGGGCTTTAACAATGCATCGGATATGATCATCGAGCAAGGACAAAGTATGTATGGGAAGGCAGTAGTACTTCTTACACCTTTTATAAAGGCGTATGAATGGCTCAAATTTGGTACAGCAAGTGGACTATCAAGCTTGGAAGGACTTCAGACGACAGAAATACCTGCATTACTGATACATAGTAAAGATGACCCGGTGATAAGTTTTGAAGAACACTATATGTATTTACAAAAGGCATTAGAAGGACATACAAACTTGCATTGGAAAAGCTTTGAAGATAGAGGTCATGAATGTATGCGTACATCAGAAGTACAAGTTCAATTGAAGCATCATAATGAAAAATATCGTGAGATAAGAAAGCAATATGGGAGTAAAGATGCTATACCAAAAGAAATACTAGAAGCGTTAAATGAAGAAAATAAAGCACTCTACCGACAAATCGACGAAGCATTGATGGCAGAGTGCATAAAGTTCTATGATGAGTGTTTGAAATAAAATAATTGAAAACTATTTTTTAGTGTTAACGCGTGTAATTTGCGCGTTAATTTTTTTTGCTTCGAAATAATAATAGAGGAAATAGCCTAGCCAAATACAGAAAGAAAAGATAAGGATAAAGATAATGGTACTAATGATAGGGCCTATACCAAAACCTAAGGGTATCCATCCAGCGTAGAAAGCCACAGGGAAGTAGATGAGAAGGCCACCACCCATATGAATAAGCACTTTGATACCCATGTGGAAACGGTCTGTATCATATATAATAGCTAATACATTAAAAATAGTAGATACAAAGATACAACACATAGATTGACGAATAAAATTATTTGTAATGGCATCAAACATATGGTCAGCACCAACTAATTGAAGAATAAATAATCCAATAGTAAGAATAGTACTTCCCATACCTATACCGATAAATAATTGTTTCATTAATCTTTTAAACATAAAAATCACTCCTTATAGTCCTAAATATTTTTTGAAATCCGGTAAATACTTACGAGAGATATAGTCTTTACAGCCGTTTTTGAGTTTGAGATACATGGTTCCATTAAAAGAAGGTTCTACAGAATCCAGTTGTTTAAGGTTAACTAAAGTCGTCTTTGAAATACGGAGAAAATGCGAATTAAGCTGAGATTCTACTTCATAGAGTTTTTTAGTAGCAGTATAGTGGGCGTTCTTGGTATAGAGTATCACTTGCTGGTTTTCTACACGTACCATGTAGAGGTCTTCAGAGGCAATGATGTGCAATGTATCTTCTTGCTTTGCAGTAATAGGTGTATGTGAGCTGTTTTCAAGTGAGTTGACAAAGGATGTAATTTCTTCAGTAAGCGTAGGTGTATAGATGATAGCATAAGCTTCAGGTAAATCGTGAGATAGCTTAATTTCGACTTTCAAATGAGTCCCCCCTAAAATGAATTTTTTGAATTTAGTATAACACACCTCCTAGTCAGTTGAGATGATTAACTTGATATCAGTATAAGTTAAAGAGTAGTAATGCAACTGAAAAAAGCTGTGACACGCATAGAAACCTAAGTAAGATGCAAAAATCAAAAAGTGAGAAACAAAAAGTGAGTGACAAGTAAAATTGTCATTGACAAGAAAAGTTGTCAGGGTGTATACTTACGTCATGACAAGAAAACTTGGCAAGTGGAGGTGAGAAGATGCCACTTTATAATAACTTAAAGCAAGCAAGAGAAGAGATGGGCATTAGTCAGACAGAACTAGGGAAGCTTTGTGGTGTGTCCAGACAGACAATAAGTAGTATCGAACGAGGGGATTATCAGCCTTCGGTAGCATTGGCACTACGTATTGCAAAAATATTTGATAAAAGTGTAGAAGCGTTATTTCAATGGGAGGAAGATTAAATGAAAGATTATAAATGGAAAAAGTTTGCTATTACGATGGTTATAGCTATGATTATAGGTGCAATAGGTGGAGGATTAATTCGATTTGCATTAGCTAATGGAAGTCTTGGAGGTGTAGCACAACAGTTAGTAAGTATGGCACCTTTGATGTATGTTTTAGCAGTAGCGCTAGGAATAGTAAGTATTCTGGGGTATTTTTACTTCAATGTAGCATTTAAAAAAGAAAACTATACAGATGAAGAAGGCTCTTTTTATGAGCGACATGAGAAGGCATGGAGTGTGTTTATGATTTGTGGCACATTATGTATTATTACCAACTTTACAGCCATAGGTGTTAATTTAAATACAGAAACATCTATGCACATGTTAATATTCGTGAATGTTATACTTGGTTTTATCAGTGAAGTAGCACATATCTCACTTCTCAAAAAAGTAAGACCGGAGCTTAATGCAGACCCTACAGACAAGAAATTCCACAAAAATTATTTTGATCAATTAGATGAATGTGAAAAACAAAAGATAGGTAAAGCTTGTTATAAGACAACAACTGCTATGAATATCGTGTATATAGGTATGTTTCTCGCATGCTATATCATAACAATATTATTAGAGGTAAGTCCTATAGTGTGTCTACCAGTTGGTATCATTTGGTTTATACAAACTGTGTTGCATACTTACTATGGAAATAAGGAGTAGTGAGATAGGAGAACAATAAATAATTAAAATGTGGAGAAGTATCACTCTATGTGGAAAAGTTAGAAGGGTTACAAGAGTAACTGTGAATAAAATAGAAAATTAATGGGGGAATAAAACATGAAAAAATATGGTTATCTTTATATGGCAGCAGCACTGATGCTACCACAGATTTTACCGACTTATACGTATGCGGAGGAAGTAGCACCTACAGTGCAACTTAGCTTTGATGAGCGTATGGATGAGACGATGAAGGCACTGGCGCCGATGTTTGGGATACAGAGTGTGCAGTATGCGGTATTAGATGCTGGGGAATTAATTGCATCAGGAGATACAGCGAATACTACAGATACACTTTATGGGATAGGTTCTGTAAGTAAGGTGTATACGACAATGGCAGTGATGCAGCTGGTAGAGCAAGGAAAGATAGACTTAGACACACCAGTTGTAACTTATATACCAGAGTTTGAAATGGCAGATGCAAGGTATAAAGACATCACACCACGTATGCTTCTGAATCATTCATCAGGGATTATGGGTACTACTTTTAAAAATATGCTTTTGTTAGAAGATGATGATACTTACAGCACAAGTCATCTACTAGAAGCTTTAAAGACACAGTGGCTAAAAGCAGATCCAGGAGCATTCTCTGTGTACTGTAATGATGG
>JBOFIT010000166.1:0-3512 GCA_051650305.1 Cellulosilyticaceae bacterium | reverse complement strand
GCTATGTATCTTCGTTTCATAGTCCCCCTCCTTATACCTTAAGATGCTTACGTATGGCAATACAGCTACCTATCGTACCAATGCCTACGCCTAATACCACAAAAATAGGTACCAGTCCTTGCATAATGACATCTATTGGTTGTAAATGGAGGCCACCTAAAAAGCCACCTAATGCACCAGCCATAAACTCATCTAACCAACGATACATGGAATACACAATCCACGTAGGAATCGCACAACCTATTACCCCTATAAGTATCCCTTCGATTAAGAATGGCAGACGTATAAAGGCATCTGTCGCACCAATATATTTCATAATATTGATTTCTTTTCTACGCACATATACTGTTAATTTAATGGTGTTGGTAATAAGAAGTAGTGCAATGATCACCAAGCACCCTATAATCACCATAGACACCATCTGAATAGACTTATTCATGGTTAAAAACATATTGGTCTCATTCTCAAAATACTCTACCTGAAGTTCTGGAATTTTTCTTAATTCCCCTACGACAGCCTTTTGATTCTCGATACTATCTACCTTAATTTCAAAAGAGGCTGGCAGCGGATTATCTGATTTAAATTCCTCAAACAACGCATCATTTTCTTGAGCTGCGGCAAAGTTTTTAAGGGCATCTTCCTTGGATACATACTGAACCTCAGTAACATAAGCTGTATCTCTAATTTTTCTGCCGATTTCACTAATACGCATCTCTTCTTCATCTTCGTTAATGTATGCAATAATCCCCATCTCTGTCTCGATCTGGTGCATCACATAATTCACATTTTCTGCCACTGAATAGGACATGCCTAAAATAAGCAGACATAGAACAATGGTCCCGATAGAAGCCAATGCCATTAATCTATTTTTCCATAAGCCGAGGATACCTTCTTTACAAAGATACTTGACGGTATGCCACTTCATCGTCATATCCCCCCTCATGTATATCTTTTATAATCATGCCATCACTTACTTCTATGACACGCTTCTTCAATGTATTAACAATTTCTCTTTCATGAGTAGCAATAATGACTGTTACCCCTCGCATATTAATGTCTTGAAGAAAACTCATAATTTCCCATGATGTTGAAGGATCTAAATTCCCCGTAGGCTCATCCGCAATAAGAATCGGGCTATTGTTTACAATAGCTCTTGCAATGGCTGTTCGTTGCTGCTCACCACCTGATAACTCATGTGGATAACAACGTGCCTTCTTTGCAAGTCCTACAAGGCCTAATACGACAGGTACAGCTCTTCTTATTTCTTTATGGCTTGCTTGTACCACTTGCATGGCAAAGGCCACATTTTCATAAACCGTCTTATTAGGTAATAATCTAAAGTCCTGAAACACAACCCCAACATCTCTTCTATAATACGGAACGTGCTTACGCTTAAGTTTTGTTATGTCTCTATTATTAATCGTAATTCGCCCATGTGTAGGCTCAATTTCTTTAAGCATAAGCTTAAGCAATGTTGATTTCCCCGAACCACTATTTCCTGTGATAAAAACAAATTCGCCCTTTTCAATGGACAAAGTTGTAGGCTTAAGACCTACAGTGCCATTGGGGTAAGTCTTAGACACATTATTTAGATAAATCATCTCGTTTCCCCCAGCTCATTACATCTTACCTATATTTTGTCGCTCCATATACTCCATGTATTGACTTACCATAATTGTAATTTTAAATACAATGGCATCATCAAACTTACGTAAGTCTAATCCTGTCATCTTAAGGAGTTTGTCCAAACGGTACACTAAAGTATTTCTATGAATATAAAGTTGTCTTGATGTCTCAGATACATTTAAGCTGTTCTCAAAGAATTTGTTAACAGTCATTAATGTCTCCTCATCAAAGTTCTCTACTTTTTTACCTTTTAAAACTTCTTGGATAAACATCTTGCAAAGTGGTAGTGGTAATTGATAAATAATACGTCCAATACCAAGTTTTGAATACGTTGAGATATGACTTTCACAGTTAAAAATCTTACCTACTTCTAATGCCATGCTTGCTTCTTTGTATGAATTAGATACATCTTTTAAGTCGCCTACAATAGTACCTACTGCGATAGATACAGTACTCATTGCTTCTGCACTTAAAGTGTCATAAATCATTTTTGCATAGCCGTCTACTTCATCTTCATCATTAGCTGAAACTTCTTTTACTAAGATAACACTTCTTTCATCTACTGCTGTTACAAAATCCTTTGTCTTATCAGGGAAAATGCTACGTAGAATGTCAGAAATATTTGCTTCTTTGTTTTGTGCTGATTCAATTAATAAAACAACACGTAATACACTGTTTTCAATGTGTAATTTTTTTGCACGGCTATAAATATCTACTAAAAGTAAATTATCTAAAAGCAGATTTTTGATAAAGTTATCTTTATCAAATCTTTCCTTATAAGCTACAAGTAAGCTCTTGATTTGGAAAGATGCAAGTTTACCTAATTTATAGGCTTCATCATCTGAACCACTAATTGCAAGTACATACTCTACTAAATACTCATCGTAAATTTTGAAGTAGTGTAAACCTTGCATTTCTTGACTATCTGCATGTGAATTAATGAATGCCTCTACTTCTGGCACATATTCTCCCACGCTATTGTCGATTGTTGTTGCTACGATTTTTGCTTCTGCATCTAAAATATTAAACTCACGTCTAGTAATGTTCTTTAAGCCATCGATTGTGTTTTGTAAAATTTGATTTGAAATCACTTTATCAACTCCCAATATATCTATTTTCAAATAGTTTTATCGCATTATATCTTATTTTATCCTATTTTCCCTAAAAACAAAAGGAAATCCTTACATAATCCTATTTTTTTTATTCTCATCCTATAACAAAAGGCCCACACATCGTGTAGGCCTTCAATTCTAATAACTATTAGTTACAGATTGTTAATTGAGTTTCAAGGTCGAATAAGTGAATCTTAGTAGTATCAAGACCGATTTGGATTGAGCTACCTGGCTTCGCTTTACAGCTTGGGTTTACACGACCTGTCATGTTATGTCCTTGACATACCATGTAAAGGAATGTTTCAGAACCAAGCATTTCTGTTACTTCTACGTTAGATGTAACAACTTCGTATTTGTCTTTTTCGTACTCATTTACTGTATCCATATCAGCGATATGCTCTGGACGAATACCCATCATTACTTCTTTACCAACGTATCCGCCAGCTACAAGTGAATCTGCTTTAGCTTTTGGTAATGTAATTGTAGCATCACCGAAAGCAAGTGTTACTTCATCACCATTGCTTGATACTTTTGTCTCAACAAAGTTCATTTGTGGAGAACCGATGAATCCAGCAACGAATAAGTTTTCTGGCTCACCGTATAATCTAGCTGGAGAGTCAACTTGTTGAACAACTCCGTCTTTTAATACTACGATACGTGTTCCAAGTGTCATCGCTTCTACCTGGTCATGTGTTACGTAGATGAATGTTGTTTGAAGTCTTTGGTGTAATTTAGAGATTTCTGTTCTCATTTGTACACGAAGTTTTGCATCAA
>JBOFIT010000165.1:0-5335 GCA_051650305.1 Cellulosilyticaceae bacterium | reverse complement strand
TCCCTATTGCTGACTACTATAAAGGCCCTGGTAAAGTAGACCTAGCTCTTGGCGAAATACTCACCGCCATTTTGATCGAACCCCAAGACTATATAGGCTTTCATGGCCATTACATCAAGTACGCCATGCGTGAAGCCATGGATATCGCCACCCTAGGATGTGCTGCCAACTGCAAGATTGACTTAGCTACCCATACCCTCTTAGATGTTCGGTTGGCTTTTGGTGTCGCTGGTCCCGTCCCTATGCGCTGTCCTCAGACAGAAGCTGCCCTTAAAGGTGATCGCCTCACACAATCACTCCTCACGACGGCTGGTGCGTTAGCACTTCTAGAAGTCAAACCCCGTGATTCTTGGCGTGCCTCTAAAGCATTTCGTCTACAACTTGTGGAAGAGCTCACTAAGCTCGCCCTCAAAGAAGCTATTTCATTAGGAGGAGGTACCATCCATGATTAAAGTTATTACGTGTACTGTGAACGGCGTCCAAAGAGAAATCCCTGTGGATACAAGGGAGTCTCTAGCGGATACCCTCAGAAACCACTTGGGTCTTACCAGTGTCAAGAAAGGCTGTGAAGTAGGTGAGTGTGGTGCTTGTACCGTTCTCATCGATGGCAAAGCCGTAGACACTTGTATCTACTTAGCTATATGGGCAGATGGCAAAAGCATCATCACTGTGGAAGGTCTGAAAAGTAAGTCTGGCCTTCTTCATCCGATCCAGCAAGCCTTCGTAGATGAAGCCGCTATCCAATGTGGCTTCTGTACCCCTGGTCTTATTATGACCGCTGTGGAAATCGTAGGCAGTGGGAAGCACTATACGAGAGATGAACTTCGCAAGCTTATCTCTGGCCACTTATGTAGGTGCACAGGGTACCAAAATATCCTGAATGCTATGGAACGCATCGTCAATGGTGCATAAAAAGAGAGCCAAATCATTGGCTCTCTTTTTATACATCAGGCTATTTCGAGACTTTTTTAGTCCCTATTTTATAGTAAGTTGTCGAAGGTTTATACGTATCTTTCGAAATGACTTCCGTACTTACACGTTTGCCTTCTTCATACTTTTCTCTTGTCACTTTGACCTTATATCCTTGTCTACCTTTCTGAGTGAGTACTTTCTGACCCTCTGGTAAAGTAGCATCTTTGATGTATTTTACTGGGGAAGCAATCACTTCATAGGTTTCAGTTTTTAATTGATAGACTGGTCCTTTTAAAGCTTGATTGCCATAAATATGTACATAGACATTATGATCTTTTAGAAAGCTTTGTATATAGATAGGGTAGTCAAACGTATTTTGAAACTGGTAATCAATGATGTCATAACTTATAGTTGCATCTAATCCCTTGGGTACATAGGACAGTGGTATGGAATGTGGTTGTCTTCTTACAGACCCTAGTCCTGTTCTTAACACCGCATTATAAAGGGTCGATGAGACTTGGCATACGCCGCCTCCTAATCCCATTTCCATTTGTTTATTGACAATGATAGGTGCTGCTTTATAGCCCTTTTCTTCTGTGGAATCCCCCACGATGTCATTAAAACTAAATATGTCCCCTGGTAAAAGAACGATACCATTAATGGCCTCACTAGCTAGACGTACATTGGTCTCTCGTTCATCTCCTCCATATACTTTGGTACTATACGAAGCAATGCATGTATCGATTTGACCTAATGTTTCAGCAGTTCTTGCTGGATTAGTCTCTACTACAAAATCTTCTACTACTAATTGAAATGACTTCTGCTCTTTCAAACTATGGATTACTGCTGCTATAAAGCTTTGTTCATTGAATTCCCCTTGCACTTGATGGGGGGTAATCTGGATATTGCTAGCCTCATCAATGAAGATAGTGGCTTCTATACTTTCTTTATTAATAGCAGTGCTTATCTTCTTTGCCAAGTCCTTTACCCTACTATCATCCACTTCCAACAAAAGGTCATAGTCTTTTGTTTGTTGGCCTGCAAGTAATTGAAGCTTTTCTCTTTTGTTTAATGCATTGGTATCTGTTGCTATATCTTGAAGTAATACTTGAATGTCTACGGGCTTATAGAAGTCTTCCATAATCATGGTGACTGCCTCTTGCCCTTTTGCAATGGTTACCTCTTGGCTTAAGATAGGATTCACATAGGTCTCCTCTATATAACGCACTGCTTCATCATAGTCCTTACCCCCAACATCGATATTTTCAATAGTTATGTTATGGTATACCACATTTGTATGATCTTTTATTAGTCTTAAAGCACCTATGTAGAGCCCACACACTAAGCTGACACTTACAATCAGAAGTTGACATACGATGAGTACTAAATATTGTCCCTTTTTCATAAACTGTGCCTATTTTTGAGCAAAGAACTCGAGAATATGTGCAAGGTGTTGTTCTTCTTTTTTCATTAGGTTACTCTGCTCTTGCAGCATACTTTCTTTATTCTTAATTTGCTCTTGATACTCTTTGATAATAGCTGAAAGCTTAGCAATCTCTGCTGTCAATGCTTCAATATCTTTAATTGTCTGCGTACTGTATTCTTCTGTAAAATGCTTGAGGCATACTTGTCTCGCCTCGCCATCAGCTAGTAATTTCTCTAAATTCATAGCTGATGCAACAATAATATTGTCCACCGTTTGTTTTTTTACATACTCAGGAAGTTCCGCTGGCAATGCTTGTATAAGGTTTTCTAATACAAAGACAGTTTCTGTCTGTGGCTCCATCTTAAGCCCCTTTAAATGATAAATCTCCTCTAACGAAAATCTTCGATCATACATCACGACATTCCCCTTTTCTTCTAAATTTTTTTCTTCCTCTACCGCTAGACCATCCTCTGTACGCTTCTCCTCAGTCACTTCTTCCACATCTCTAACCTCTTCAATTTTTATAGGCTTTATCTCTTCAGCTATAGTTTCTGCCTCTCCTTCATCTACTTGGTCAGTATCTGCCTGATTTCTTGCCTCCTCTTGTTTTTCTATAATATTGTACTTTTCTAAGACGCTCATCCATTTCCCCATTTTCTTCCCCGCTCTCCATTCTTATCTTAATTTTTAATGTAAACTATTTATGATACACCATCCTGCACCTATACCTAGAAACATTAAGACCACTAGCGATATTAAATAATAACCTGATCCAGTCATTTTATAGTTTGCTTTATGTAATAACTTACTTATTGCATAAATAGCTATATTAGCTACTGCTACTAAACAAATAATCCATATGCCTATTCGTATAAATTGCATCTCAATCCTCTAATTTTCTTTTATATTCATTTTTAATCAATTGCATTCTAAAATTATACATTAATTTACAAATCATATCAACATTGTTTCTAACATATATGTCTGGCTTCTTTTTTTATTTTTCTATGGATTTCGAATAACCCTTTTCCCCTCTTTGTAATATGATACATTAGGGAGATAACTTGTTCTCCAACTTTTATTAAAGTAGGTGATTCTATGCTAAGTACCAATCCTTGCCTCCACACCGAAGTCGCACTTCCTTACCCACTTTATCAATCTCAACTTGGTCGCTATTTTATCGGTGAAACACCTGTCTTGACAGCTCAGGATACGCATGCTATCGCTGCCCTTGCTAATCCTTCCTGCTCAAACGTGATGATCTATCTCAATGCAATAACGGTTACAAACACCTCTTCAGCTCCTTTCTCTGCTGAAATGGCTCTAAAAACACACATTACTCAACCACTTGTAAGCACCTCTGTAAGCTGCGTCAATCTTTCTGTACACCCTCAACCTATCCCTAAAGGAAAGATTCAATATTTACCAACCATTTCTGCTCCTCCTACTGGTGGTGTTACCCTCTTTAGCCGTATTGTATCGCCTCTCTCAACTCTTGTTATTGATGGTGGTCAAATCATCCTTCCACCCGGCGACTCCCTTATTATCTATTTAGGTGGCTACCTTCCTGTTGTTCCTAATAGTGCCATCGTTGCCCTCGGTTGGTGGGAAGAACCTATCTGTGCCGATTGCTATTAGTCGTCATCTTGTGCTAAAAAAAGAGAGCCTTTAGCTCTCCATTCCTTCCCACTCTTCAAAGATTGTATTTGCACTGGTCCATTGCTCAAATCTTACTTTAACGACGAGGCTATATAATCCAAATGTAACGATAATTAAAAACCACCACAGTAGCCAATGCGTAATAAGTTCTTTAGGATCTCCTATAAATTTTAATCGTTTACCGCAAATCACCGTATGCTTGCATTTACTTTCATACTTCATGCATAAAATCCATGGATAAGCAAGCCCTAAAGTAATCACTCCTAAAAAAATTATTTTCAAATGGTGGATAATAGTATTTTTCACTGTATTATCAAAATACGAATTATATTTTTCTTTATTAACGATAATCGTTGATTGGTTCATTGTTTAGCTCTCCTTTTGTGTCACCCTAAAAAAATCCTAGGACATCTTCTATTTTGATATGCCCTAGGATTTTTCTGTCTTTAACTTTTTTTCATACCTATCTTACTCTCTTAATCTTTTTCAAATCCTATAATATCTCCTGTATTTGCATTAATTTCATAATTGTACTCCACATTGTTGATATAAAATTCTAAATCGTACTTTTCAATGCCATTATCTACTTCATACTCTGTATGTGCAAAAGTTACTTGATCAGCAGTGACATTGGCATGCTTTAACGCAATTGCCTTTGCCTCCTCTTCTGTAAAATTAGCTGCACTCGTTTCAGGCTTAATATCTGAAGCATTATCATCCTCTACATCATGGTCATAGCCTATAATTTCGCCGGTCTCTGCATGTATCTCATAGTCGTACTCTTTGTCACCCATATAAAATTCAATATCATACTTCTCTACACCATTATCAAAATCACGCTCTGCTCTTACAAAAGAAACTTGTTCTGCTGTTACATCTGCATGTTGTAGCGCAATCTCTTTTGCCTTCTCTATGGTAATTTCATTCGTTGCTTGATTATTTTCTGGTGTTGGTGATACAGGTGTCCCGTCTGCTGGTGTAGGCCCTCCACATGCAACCAACATGATGCTTGCACTTAGTAACATTATTTGAAATACTTTTTTCATTGTAATCTCCTCTTGCTATTAATAGATTTAATGCTGTCAGTATTCCCTGTAATGCCTTTTTTTATTCTACTTGTTCACGCTCTGCTGCATAGATAGGTGCATTGTCTTTCTTAGGTAATACAATGAGGATAATCATGCTTATGAAAGTCAATGTGCCTAATAAGAGTGCTACCATTCTATAAGGGATCCATTCCCCCAGCACTCCTGCTACTAATTGGAAAAAGATACCGCCTAGAGCAAAAATCACACCAAACAACGCCTGTATCCTTGCCCGCATCTGTGCTGGCAAATA